>BAXC01000144.1 GCA_001310375.1 Bacillus sp. JCM 19041
ATCCATTGAACGGACAATTTCATCTGTTACTGTTTTTGAAACAGTGTTTGTAATTAATTGAAGCAATTCATTCACATCAATTTGGCTACGTTTAAACTCTTGCACGAGCGGGATCTGATCAATTTCTTCATGTAGCTCATCGATTCTTTCTTCCACTTGTTTGAGCGCTTCCGATTTACCATAATGCTTTAAGTTAACGGCTTCTTTTTGATTACGTTTAATCTCAGCAATCATTTCTTGAACACGTAAATGCTCATTAATCTGTTTCTCTGCACGTTTAAAGAAATCGACTTCCTCTGTTTGAGCGAGCATATTCGCTAGTTCTTTTGCTTTTTCTTTAATATCCTGTTTTGTATATAGTGTGCTCACTGAGCTTGCACCTCCGCCGATTCCATCAAGTCCCCGTTCAGAGACCAAGTCTTCGCTTCTGTAATTTGTACGTACACAATCTCACCAATCACTGATTTAGGACCAACAAAATTTACAAGACGATTTGTTCTCGTTCTACCAGCTAGCACATCCGGGTTCTTTTTGCTTTCCCCTTCAACTAATACTTCTACCACTTTGTCTTGGTAATCCAAATTCCTTTTACCAGAGATATCATTAACAAGCGCGTTCAAACGAGCTAACCGCTTTTTCTTTACCTCCATCGGAACGTTGTCTTCCATTCTTGCCGCCGGTGTACCTTCACGTGGCGAATAAATATACGTATAGGCTGCGTCAAATTGAATTTCTTCAACTAAGGTCATCATTTCCTCAAACTGCTCGTCCGTTTCATTCGGAAATCCAACAATTAAGTCGGTTGTAAATGATGCATTTGGTATAGCTGCTTTTATTTTCCCAGCTAACGTTATATATTCTTCCCTCGTGTACTTTCTGCCCATTAGTTTCAAAATATCTGAGTTACCGTGTTGAACTGGCAAATGGATATGTTCTACAAGGTTGCCCCCTTGAGCAAGCACTTCGATTAAATGGTCATCAAAATCGCGCGGATGGCTCGTTGTAAAACGAACACGAGGTATATCAATTTTATGAATCGCATCCATTAAGTCTCCAAGACCACCATAATCGCCTGGAAGATCTTTTCCATATGCATTTACATTTTGCCCAAGTAGAGTAATTTCTTTGTAACCTTGCCTTGCAAGATCCCGGACTTCAGCAATAATATCTTCTGGAAGTCGACTCCGTTCTTTTCCCCGCGTATACGGGACAATACAGTACGTGCAAAATTTATCACAGCCATACATAATATTGACCCAAGCCTGTGTTTTATGTTGACGCTTACGAGGCATGTTCTCAACAATATCACCTTCTTTAGACCAAACCTCAATCACCATTTCCTTGCCATAGATTGCATCTTGCAATAAGTTAGGCAAACGGTGGATATTATGCGTCCCAAAAATCAAATCGATATGTTGGTGTTTTTGCATAATCTTGTTAACTACAGACTCTTCTTGCGACATACAACCGCAAACTCCGATAATCAACTCAGGTTTTTCAAGTTTCAAAGGCTTTAAATGCCCAATCTCACCAAATACTTTGTTCTCAGCATTTTCCCTAATAGCACATGTATTTAAAAGAATAACGTCCGCTTCAGTCGTTTCAGTTGTTTCTTCAAACCCCATTTCAAGAAGCATGCCCGTCATATTTTCAGAATCATGGACGTTCATTTGACAGCCATACGTACGGATTAGAAACTTTTTTCCTGCTCCAAGGTGAGCTAGTTCATCTGGAATCATCTTTTCCGGACGCAAAACTTGAACATCTTCACGTTTACGTTTTCGACCTGAACGATAGTTGGTTGATCGTAAATCGTTATTTCGCGACCTTTTATTTTTACGACTTTTTTTTCATCGTCTTCTGAAACAATGCGCGCATCGGTAAAATCAAAATACTGGCTATAATCCTTCGCCTTTTTTTGATCGCTCATTTATAAATCTCCTTCCATGCAACAAAACATTCCCTTCATATTATACGTGGCTCGGTGATAGAACACAATGACCAGTGCTTATTCTCACATTGCTAGTTTGATCATAATGAGAAAATTGGTTTGTCCGCTCTAATTGATGCATAAGCTGAATTAATACGATTGAATCAAAGACAACGAGAGATTATCCGTTGCTTTCTATTCGATTGACAAAAAGGAGTCGGTTCGATGATTGAAATTGCCGGCAAGCCATTAGACATTACTTCGTTGACCGGGTTATCTGAAGTTGAAGCTGCCATCTTAAATAGCTTGGCAAATACTGATGTCCTGTACAACTATCCTTCGCAACGGGAATTAAGTTTCGAACTAGCCTTACGTACAAATACGGTTCATGCATCCATCTCTTTACTCCGTAGCGGTGCTCGTTTTGAATCATTCAAACAATCCTATTGCAATCCTCGTTTTTGGATCCGTATGCCTAACGGGGCGTTTCAGTTACGTCGGGGAGTGTCTCCTGCAGAAGCCATTAATGACATTTTTTATAATGGGCAGCTGTATGGATTTGAATGTGCTACAGCAATCATTATCTTGTTTTATAAAGCGGTGTTAGAATCTATTGATCGCGCTTCATTTAACCGCTTATTTCAAAATCTTTATTTGTATTCTTGGGAGCATGATGAAGACTTGAATCTTGAAACTCGACAAGGAACAGATTTTGTCATAGGTGATTGTTTATATTTTATCAATCCAGATGTTGCACCAGAAAATTCGGTTTGGCGTGGTGAAAATGTCATCAAGTTAAATGAAGATCTTTATTACGGACATGGTATTGCCATTACTAGCAGTGAACAAATTATCAACCATTTAAATCAGCAAAGACGTCCAGGCTCACAAACATCAGCTTATATGCTTAATCAAGTCACTCGCTTAACTTCACTTATGTAAGAACATTTTCATTCGTTAGTTATACACCTCGGAGTGGACTTGATACAGCTATACTCATTCAAGAACAAAGTCGTGCTCGTCTATTGTAATAAAAACGAGAAGATGCTTTAAGCACCTTCTCGTTTTATGTTTATCGTGGTTCAATAATCAATTTAATTGCCGTGCGCTCTTCACCATCAATTTGAATATCGGTGAAAGCCGGAATGCATACTAAATCAATTCCACTTGGAGCAACAAAACCTCGGGCAATAGCAACTGCTTTAATTGATTGGTTTAACGCTCCCGCTCCAATAGCTTGGATTTCAGCTGCTCCCCGTTCACGAATGACGCCAGCAAGTGCTCCTGCAACTGAGTTTGGTTTGGATTTTGCTGACACTTTTAAGACTTCCATTTCTACTCCCCCTTAAACGAGATAAGCCTGCTAGCGCGCTATTGCTGTTCGTCCACCTATTTAAAACAGATCGGCGCCTTAACACATTCTTATTTCTTATAAGAGAAAGATATACCATAATGATTTAAAACCCTTTGCGTTTATTAGCGCAAAAGGGTTTCATCAGAAATAGAGATGCGCTCAATTCGGGTTGCTCGCCCAGTTCGCTCATCTATATCAACAACAGCCCCATTTAACTGTTTGTTTCCTTCCGCTACTTCAAAACGGGCAGGTAAGCCAGTTAAAAAACGATGCAATACGGCTTCTCGCTCCATGCCGAGGATACCATCCAAAGGGCCCGTCATGCCTGCATCAGACAAATAAGCAGTTCCCTGTGGCAGGACTCTCTCATCTGCTGTTTGTACATGAGTGTGCGTTCCAATCACCGCACTCACTCGTCCATCTAAATACCAACCCATCGCTTGTTTTTCACTTGTTGTCTCTGCGTGAAAATCAACAAAAATGCAATCTGCCACATCGCCAATCTCTTCAAGGATGGCATCAACAGTTCGAAACGGACAATCAGCTGGATTCATAAACGTCCGCCCTAGCAAATTAATGACCGCAAGCTTCGTTTGATTAATATTCATAATTCGGTACCCTACACCTGGAGTGCCTTCAGGAAGGTTAGCCGGACGTATAAGCCATTTCGCTTCTTTTATAAAATCAAAGATTTCTCGTTTATCCCAAGCATGGTTACCAAGTGTCACCATTTGAGCTCCTTGCTCCAAAAAACCTTTATAGATTTTTTCAGTGATGCCTTTTCCATGTGCTGCATTTTCGCCATTAATAATTGTTACGGTTGGTTTATACTGCTGTTTTAACGTCTTAATATGGTCTTTCACCATGTCCCTACCTGGTGAACCCACTACATCGCCAATAAATAGTAGTCTCAAAAAATCCCTCTTTTTCAAACAAATTTCAAAAAAATAAAGTGCTTTCGCCACTTTATTTCGCGTACTCGACAGCACGCGTTTCCCTAATCACTGTAACCCTTATATGACCAGGATAATCAAGCTCTTGTTCAATTTTCTTTGTAATATCCCGCGCGAGTTTATGCGCTAGTGTATCATCAACAACATCAGGTCGCACCATGATCCGAACTTCTCTTCCAGCTTGGATCGCAAACGTTTTTTCTACCCCATCAAATGACTCTGAAATTTCTTCGAGTTTTTCTAAGCGGCGAATATACGTTTCAAGTGTTTCCCTTCTCGCTCCAGGCCTAGCTGCAGATAAGGCATCAGCTGCTGCCACAAGCGTTGCAATAATTGATGTCGCTTCTGTGTCACCATGATGGGAAGCAATCGCATTAATGACGACAGGATGTTCTTTATACTTTGTCGCAAGCTCTACACCGATCTCGACGTGACTACCTTCAACCTCATGGTCAATCGCTTTTCCGATATCATGTAATAAACCGGCCCTTTTAGCAAGTTTACATCTTCACCGAGTTCAGCTGCCATTAATCCTGTTAAGTGGGCAACTTCCATAGAATGCTTAAGCACATTTTGACCATAGCTTGTACGGAAACGCAGACGTCCTAAGATCTTTATTAAATCTGGGTGGAGTCCATGGACACCAACTTCAAACGTTGTTTGTTCTCCATACTCTCGTATCGTTTCATCTACTTCACGACGCGATTTATCAACCATTTCCTCAATTCTTGCAGGATGGATTCGACCATCTTGTACAAGTTTTTCTAATGCGGACCTAGCAATTTCACGACGAATTGGATCAAACCCAGATAAAATAACTGCTTCTGGCGTATCGTCAATAATTAAATCAATGCCTGTCAACGTTTCAAGCGCACGGATGTTTCTACCTTCACGTCCAATAATGCGGCCTTTCATTTCGTCATTTGGCAAATTGACAACAGAGACAGTTGTTTCTGCTACATGATCAGCAGAACAGCGTTGAATAGCAAGCGATAGGATTTCTCTTGATCGCTTGTCTGCCGTTTCCTTTGCTTCAGCCATCTTTTCTTTTATTAACAGAGCAGACTCTTGCGCCACCTCTTGCTCCACTTCCTGGCGAATAATCATACGCGCTTCTTCACGGCTCAAACCGGACACACGTTCTAACTCTTGCTTTTGCTCCAGCAACAGCTGGCTCATTTTACTTTCCATCTCTTCAACTTGTCGTTGTTTTTTGGCGAGAGATTCCTCCCGTTTTTCTAACGATTCTTCTTTTTTGTCGAGAGTTTCGCTTTTTCGGTCGAGAATCTCTTCTTTTTGGACCAAACGATGCTCTTGTTTCTGAATCTCATTTCTTCGCTCACGAACTTCACGTTCTGCATCACTTCGAAGCTTATGGACTTCATCTTTCACTTCCAAAATAGCTTCTTTTTTGTTAGTTTCTGCTTCACGCTTCGCGTCATCAATAATTTTCTTTGCTGCATGTTCAGCACTTGATATTTTCGCTTCAGCGACCGATTTTCGAACAAGATATCCAACATACGCAGCAACTACAGAGACAGCAAGTACAATGAGGCAGAGAACCAAGAGACTTATTTCAAAGCTTGGCATCGTTACACCTCCCTTGCTATCCAATTGTTGTTTTTAACGTTTTTACGTTGTTAATCATTTAATAAACAAACTTACATAAATACAGCCTTTTTTACATACTGTATCATTCATTATTTTACGCGCAGAAAAGACCAGTGTCAAGACTGGTAAGTTCTTGAAGTTCGCTCAGGCCATCACGTATTGTGACCGTAAATGCTTTATCCCCAGACTCTGTTAAATGCTGGTTATGAGTAATCATCACAATTTGGCGCCCAAACATTGTTGCAAGTGACTTTAGAAACTCGTATAAATAGTGAGTGTATTCTCCTGAAACATGCTTCCCAGGTTCATCTAACAGGAGCGGACCCGCTTGCCTAGGCTGAGTTGTTTCCATTAACGCCACTCGAAGCGCAAGCGTCACGATGTCTACTACGCCTCCGCCTCTTGAATCTTGAGGTTTTGTTTTTACTTTTACACCTTCATAATCGGAAACAACAAACATCTCGGCCACCGCTCTGCTTCCATGTTCTTCGAGTTCGATTTCAAACGAAATCAGTGGTCCAAATACATATTGCAACGCATTTGTTACAAGTGTCTCCATTTGTTGTTTCGCCTGTTTCCTTGCGTATTCGGCAGATTGTTGCAATAAGATACGTGCTTTTTCATATGTATCCATTGTCTCTTCAAATTCAACCAGTTCTGCTTCGGCCTTTCTTAAACGATCACTTAGTAGCCGTTTCTTTTCATCTAAACGCGTCCATTTTTCTTTCGCTTCTTGTAGTTCCAACTCTAGCGCTTGTAATTTTTCCTCATTGATCACGACCGGCCAGCTCCTTTGGAATAAGCATCCACGCTTCCTCCATAGAACGGTCAATTTCACTTTCTAACCTAGCAATCTCTTCATCTAATTCTTCCGGTTTCACGCCAAGCTCTTCTAACTCTACCAGTAATCGGTTTTTCTGATTCTCTAATTCCTCCAGCTTTGCTTCTGCCCGGTAACGGACATCCTTCGCTTTATCTATCGCTTGTTTCATTTTCTCCAGATCTTGTTCAACTTGTTTCATTCGTGTGCTCCCCCTTAAAATGAATCGCTTGTCCGCACGTTGGACATATTCCTAGTGCAGCCAATTGATCATTGTAACTTGCTTCTAATTGTTTTTCTTCCTGTTGGTTTTTCACAATAAACGCACGACCATCAGCAATGCGTTTCTCTAACTCTTTTTGTGACTGTGCAAGTGTAGCTAATTTTGTATGTCTTTTTGTTAAGTCAGTTGTCTCGTTAAGCAATGTGACCGCATTTTCCATCTGTCCGATCCGATCTGTCTGTTTCTTAACAATCGCTTGATCATTGCCTAATTGCCGCAACAGTTCAGCTAATCTAACAAGCTTCGTTTTCCGTTCTTGCTTTGCTTGTACACGACTGATTCGCTCTGTATCGATTTCCTTTAAAAAGTCGGTTTGTTGCATCGCTCTTGCTAATTTATGCTGATGTTCGTTGATTACATGTTTTCTTTCTCGTATTCGCTCTGTTTTCTGCCACTTTGCTGCATAACGATAAATCAAATCATGTAGCCGTTCAGCTTGATTCATATTTTCGGTTTTTCCAAGCCACTCCCTACACGTTTGGCTGTCCTTCATCAAACGACTCCATTGTTCAGATAGCTTTAAAAGCATTTTTTGTTTGGACCAAAGCTGTTTTACTTGTTCGTAACGAACCTCCCAATCTCGCAAGCTTTTAACCAACTTCAGCTTATCCTGTACAATGTCCCTCTCTGTAGTAACCCGTTCAAACCTGCTACCCCATTGCTTTAACACAGCTAGTCTTTCTTGTGCCACTTTTGCTTTCTCTAATCTAAGAAAGGCTTGATCTAATTGGTTTTTCTCTTGCTCAAGCGAATCAAATGGGGTGAGTGCTTCTGTAGCTTCTTTTACTTCAAGCTCCTTTTGTTTTGTTCGTTGTGACAAGCTATACACATCTTTAGAAGTATCTCGTATAGCCATATCAAGATAGTGCGCTCCACTCATTCGGCCAATCGTTTTTGCTCGCAACGAGCCTGTTTGCTCTAGCAAAAAAGGTCCATCTAATTGCTGTGCAATTTGCAACTGCCATTCATGGTCAGAATCAATTCGAAAAGCTCTCATTTGATGAGCTTGGGTCACTTCTTCAGGTACTTGCGATCCAAACCCTTCAAGTACCAAATCATCCCCGTCTTGTTTTTTTATAATGTAACGATTTTTTGAAGACGTCCGTTCACGTACGATGGTCACTCCAGTATCAAGAACAACCGTTACACGTACAAAATCCGCACCAACACGAAGAAAGTCTGTCCCACGTGGTTGGTTAAATAACGCCCATCTAATTCCTCTTAAAACAGCTGTCTTACCACTATCTGACTGACCAACGATGACATTTAACCCGGAATCAAAATTCACTGCTGTATCCAGGTGAGATTGGAAATTTTCCAATCTTACTGACACTATGTTATTCAGCTTCATCAGCCTCCCAACGTTCCTCAATAATGGTCATGCGTCGCAACGCTTCCTGTCGAACCTTATCTTCAACATTAGACATTGCAGCAATCTCACTGATGATCTCATTCATTTGTAGAGTTTGAAAATTAGATTGTTCTTTTACTTGCTGTACAAATGCATGAAGCTTTTCTTCTTGATGACTCGCCTTCTCTACATAAGCACGATCAAGCACATCACTACCTTTAGCAGCTTGCAATTCGATTTCCTTTAACTCAATACCTTCTTTCCTCACTGTGCCTACGATAACCTTTGGCATCCGTTCTATTTCCGTCCAGTGGTTATTAATACGAGCGATCGCGCCTGGATTACAAATAAATTTCCCCTCGCGTTCTTTAATTCCAAAACCTGAATGAAAATGCCCGGTAAGTATCACATCAGCGCTTGTCCCCCAAATATGGTCAACTAACGTATGAGGAATTCCTTCTGGCAATGCTTTTTCAACAAGCATGCTATGCGCTAGATGAATCATTTTATCAGACTGTGTTTCATTTACCGGATAATAATCGAGCTTCGGATCCCGTTGATCTAAATCATAGTGGTACGGTTGCCAGAAAATTGAACCTTTAAACCTTCTTTTTCAAGAAAGATTGGTTGATCTGGGTGAATCAACGTCATAATCCCAAAAGCGTCTAATAATCCAAGCATTGTTCTGGAGACGGTTTCCGGATTATGACCAAACGTATCATGGTTACCTGATACCGTATAAATTGGCGCATGAGCTTGCCGAAAGATTTGAGCAAACTGGCCAACTGTGCTTGGTGATAAATCAGGGCGATCAAACACATCGCCACCATGAAGTAGCACATCAACCTGCTCGTTTTTTGCTATTTCAATTACTTGGCTAATCTTATTTTTCAATGTTTCTGGGAAAGAATCAAGCCGGTTTTTAGGGGCTGTCCCCCGTATGTGTGTATCTGTAAAATAGAGAAACTTAATCATCGTGTCCCCCCGCTTTCTCAATCACCTGAATTTAATCAGTTCAAAAAATAAACATCTTTCCTCCATTTAGTTTAAAGCAAAATTGAAAGAGCGTGAAGCATGAAGAGCAAAAACCTAAACAAATAAGGCCACCCAATTTCAGGGTAGCCTTACGAATTACATTCCCCTACTTTAAATCAAGGGGGATATCTTCAAGCGTTTCATCAGCTTCCGCTACTTTCACATCTCCGTCTAAGCCGTGGTGGTCACGAATTAGTCGCTCGATTTCAGATGTCATTGCTTGGTTCTCTTTTAAGAATTGCTTTGAATTTTCTCGACCTTGCCCTAAACGGTCACCTTTGTATGAATACCAAGCGCCACTTTTTTCAACAATATCTAGTTCAGCGGCAATATCGAGCATTGATCCTTCTCGCGAGATTCCTTCTCCGTACATAATATCAACTTCAGCTAAACGGAATGGCGGAGCCACTTTGTTTTTAACAACTTTGATTTTTGTACGATTCCCAACAATCTCATTTCCCTGTTTCAACGCTTCCGCTCGACGTACTTCTAAACGAACAGACGAATAAAACTTAAGCGCACGTCCACCAGGAGTTGTTTCAGGGTTTCCAAACATGACGCCAACTTTTTCACGAATTTGGTTGATAAAGATTGCAATAGTTTTTGATTTATTAATTGCACCAGATAATTTACGCAATGCTTGAGACATTAGTCGAGCTTGCAAACCAACATGAGAATCACCCATCTCACCTTCAATTTCTGCTTTTGGTACAAGTGCGGCAACACTATCGATAACGATAATATCAAGCGCACCACTTCGCACAAGCGCTTCTGCGATTTCAAGCGCTTGCTCCCCCGTATCAGGTTGAGATAACAATAGTTCATCAATGTCAACGCCTAATTTGCCAGCATAAACAGGGTCAAGAGCATGCTCTGCATCAATAAAAGCAGCTTGTCCACCTTGGCGCTGTACTTCCGCTATCGCATGCAGAGCTACAGTCGTTTTACCAGAAGACTCTGGACCATAAACTTCCACAACTCTTCCTTTTGGATAGCCACCAACGCCAAGAGCAATATCTAGTGCAAGCGTCCCACTTGAAATCGTCGACACCCTTTGTTCTGCTTGTTCTCCAAGCTTCATAACCGATCCTTTACCAAACTGTTTTTCGATTTGGCGTAACGCCATGTCTAATGCTTGTTTACGATCACTCATCTTCATCTCTCCTTCTAATGTCCAGTCAATCTATTAAGTAACATGCACGCAATTTAACCATGCCTAGGTGTCTTTCTTTTATAGCCAGCGACTAAATCAGATTCGCTAACCCCGTTTACATGAGTCAGCACTTGCTTTGTTCAACTAACTTTTTAGCGCTTATTCCATCATAACGTTTTTTTTTTTGATTTGCCAATAGGTTTTACGAACATTTATTCGGTTTTTTAAAAACTAAAAAAAACCGG
>BAXC01000145.1 GCA_001310375.1 Bacillus sp. JCM 19041
TTTCTGATCGCTCTTTTCTTAATGGTTCTACTCAAAAAAAGTATTGACTTTTAATCGCAGAACAAGTATATTAATTATTGTCGTTAAATACGGCGGTGTAGCTCAGCTGGCTAGAGCGTACGGTTCATACCCGTGAGGTCGGGGGTTCGATCCCCTCCGCCGCTATTTAGTAAAACCATTTCCTTTTGGGAATGGTTTTTTTGTTCCATATTTAAAAAGGTTTAACGAGCAAAACTAATTGTAATAAAGGGGTTCTATTTAAGGCACATTCTATATATAGGCATTAATGTGACAATTAATTGAATTGGATGGAAAAATGGTCCATTAATAAGTGAAAACGTTTTGCCGTTTGTTTGAGGTGTCACCTCAAGCTTTTTTTGTTGTATAAAAAAATATCCTTAGAATCGTACGTCAATTCTAGCCATGGCTAGTGGAAACAACCAATAATATGCTAGAGACTCGCATGGCTTATTCTGTTTTTGTGCCCCATTTTTGCTAGTTGGGCCGAAGTTCGTCGAAAGTATTTCATTATACACGTCGGAATTATGACAAAAAATTGAGTTCATCGTTGTTATAGTAAAACCACGATAATGATATAGGTGGTGGCGAGTAATGGTAGGTAAAACGGAGAAAGCGTCTGGGAATATGGTTGCTGAAACAATCGCTCAACGAATGAATGGTGTTCAAGGGAAGATGATGAGTGGTGGACAAGCATTCAAAAACAGTATAAAAACACTGTTGTTTGACTGGGGCGTGCTAATTGCAGTAGTTGGCTTTCTCTTAGGAAGAGCGATGATACTTGCTGAACTAACGCCGTTTATTCTCCCGTTTTTAGCGGCTGTCTTCTTATTACGAAGATCCCAATCATTTATTGCTGCCAGTTCATTATTGGCGGGCGCGATATTTAGTTTTCATGGGGAGATTATATACGCGGCAGTGGGGATTGTTGCATTCCTCTTACTATATAGGTGTGTGAAAGTGTTTCTAGGTCAACCGGCTAAATCGCTTCCTTACATTGTATTTACAGCAAGTCTCATTACTCGGTTATCAATCGTCTTCTTTAGTGAAGGAGCCTTTAGTCAATATGCACTCATGATGGCAACTGTTGAGGCTGGACTTAGCTTTATCTTAACAATGATCTTTATTCAAAGCATTCCACTTATAACTGGGAAGAGGGGGGGACAAGCTCTTCGGAATGAAGAGATCATTTGCTTAATTATCTTACTAGCTTCTGTTATGACTGGAACAGTAGGCTGGGCGTTCAACGATGTAGCAATGCAACATAGTATGGCACGATATCTCGTATTAATCTTTGCGTTTGCAGGAGGTGCTGCAATAGGTTCTACAGTCGGGGTTGTAACAGGTCTTATCTTAAGTTTAGCTAGCGTGGCAAGTTTATATCAAATGAGTTTGCTGGCCTTTGCTGGTTTACTTGGCGGTTTGCTTAAAGAAGGGAACCGAATTGGCGTTGCGTTTGGTTTGCTTGTAGGTACTCTTCTGATTGGAATGTATGGAGATGGTGGAGGCGGTCTTGCTGCAACTGTAACAGAAACGGCTATTGCAATTGGCTTATTTATGATTACCCCTAGAAGTTGGCTGTCAAATGTAGCTAAATACATACCAGGGACAGTCGAACATTCTCAAGAACAGCAGCAATATTTGCGTAAAGTTAGGGATGCAACTGCAGGTAAAGTAGAACGGTTTTCATCACTATTCCAAACATTATCGAACAGTTTCAAAGTTCAACAGAAAAACGATGAAGAACAGTATGCCCATGAGGTGGACGTTCTTCTAAGTAATGTAACAGAAAAAACATGCCAAACATGTCTAATGAAAGAAAAATGCTGGGTACAGAACTTTAGTTTAACTTATGATTCTATGACGGAAATGGTAAACGAAATTGAAGCAAATGGAACGATTACAGATCCGAAGATGCAAAGGCAGTGGAGAAGCATTTGTAGAAAACCGGATCAAGTAATTGCGGCTATGAATGCAGAAACAAATCAATACCGGGCAAACAAGGAATTAAAACGTCAAGTGCAGGAAAGTCAAAAGCTAGTTGCTGATCAATTGCTTGGTGTTTCCAGAGTGATGGGGGATTTTGCTAAAGAGATTCAGAAAGAAAAACAACCTCATGTGATTCAGGAAGAGTATATGGTTGATGCGCTGCGAAATGCAGGGTTAGATGTTGGTCATATTGATATATATAGCATGGAAAGCGGAAGTATTGAAATAGAAATGAGTATAATGTGTGACCATGGCAACGGGAGGCAGAAAAAATCATAGCGCCAATGCTCTCAGATCTGGCGAAAGAAACGATTGTTCTTAAACGTGAAGAACCTAAATTTTATTCGAATGGTTATAGCCATATTTCTTTTGGTTCCGCGAAACCTTTTACAATAAATTCAGGAGTAGCAAAAGTAGCAAAAGGAGGAGAGTGGCTTTCAGGTGATAATTATTCAATGATCGAGTTAAATAGCGAGAAGTATGCTGTTGCGATAAGTGATGGGATGGGTAATGGAGAAAAGGCATATCTAGAAAGTAGTGAGACACTTGCTCTTTTGCAGAAAGTATTGCAATCAGGTATTGAGGAGACGGTAGCAATTAAATCTGTTAATTCCATTCTTTCGTTAAGGAATACAGAAGAAATGTTCTCGACCCTCGATTTGGCAATGATTGATATGCAAGATGCTCACGTGAAGTTTCTAAAAATTGGATCAACACCAAGCTTTATAAAAAGAGGGGATCGGGTCATTAAAGTGGAGGCTGGAAACTTACCAATGGGAATTCTCCATGAATTTGAAGTAGAGGTCGTTAGCGAACAATTGAAGCCTGGAGACTTACTCATTATGTGCAGTGATGGTGTATTTGACGCTAAAAGGCAGGTGGAAAACAAAGAGCAATGGATGAAAAGAATCATTTCAGAAATTGAAACAGAAGATGCCCAGGAGGTGGCAGATATGATCTTAGAGAAAGTCATTCGTTCAGATCATGGGCCGATAATTGATGATGATATGACGGTTGTGGTGACTCAACTAAAAAGGAACATTCCAAAATGGACATCCATCCCGATTCATCCAAAGGTACAAAAAAACAAAAAGAATGTGTCTTTTATAAAACAAGCAACGGGAACATAAGGGTATATTTTCCTTTTGGGCTGGCGATGATGTTAACACGAATCATGAAGCTTGGAGGGGACATGTGTGAAAGGAACATTAAAACAAATATTGCTTATGACGGATGGACATTCTAACTACGGAGAAGATCCCGTCGCAATTGCAAAGCTTGCACAAGAATATGGAATTACTGTAAATGTCATTGGGATTTCGGATGAGAATAGAGAAAATGAGAAAGGGCTGCAGGAAGTAGAGGCTGTGGCAATGGCAGGCGGCGGCGTTAGCCAAATAGTCTTTGCTCGTCAACTTGCAAAAACTGTACAAATGGTAACGAGAAAAGCAATGACGCAAACATTGCATGGGGTGATTAATCAAGAATTAAAACAAATTCTTGGTAAGAATGAAGAGATGGAGGATTTATCACCAGAGAAACGTGGCGAAGTGATGGAGGTTGTGGATGAACTAGGTGAAACCGTATTGCTAGAGGTAGTTGTATTAATTGATACGAGTGCGAGCATGGAAAGCAAGTTGTCCATGGTACAAGAAGCGTTAATTGATTTGTCTATTAGTTTGAATGCCCGATCAGGCGATACGATGTTTTCGCTGTATTCATTTCCTGGTAGGAAAAAACCAATTGACCGCCTTGTGGACTGGACACCGAAATTAAATGCATTGACGAACACCTTTTCCAAACTTTCAACAGGGGGGATGACGCCAACTGGACCTGCTTTAAAAGCAGCTTTGGAAGTATTTGAGCAACGTCGAGGAAAAAGGAGATTGGAAGAAGATGAAGATGAACAACTCCACGGCTGACCTCAATTATGAATTGTATGAAGGGCTTCGTTTTAAAGGTAAATGGAATAAACGTTCTTACACACTCATTCGAAAATTAGGTGCAGGCGTAACGGGCACTGTTTATTTAGCGAAGGGTGATACGGGTCTTGTTGCGATTAAGGTTGGACAAGATCAAATGTCGATTGCTCAAGAGGTTAATGTGTTAAAACAATTTAGCAAGGTTCAAGAGAAAGTTCTTGGGCCTTGTTTATTTGATGTTGATGATTTTGAATCGAATTACCACACTTTGCCCTTTTATGTGATGGAATATATTCAAGGAAAAGATTTTGTCTTGTTTATGAAAGACCGTGGGAGCGAGTGGTTACATGTCCTCACTCTTCAACTATTACAGTGTCTACATGAACTGCACGAGCAAGGATGGGTGTTTGGGGATTTAAAACCAGACAATGTCATCATAACAAACAGGGAGGCGTCTGTTCGTTTGCTTGACGTAGGTGGAACAACACGAGTGGGTAGGGCGATCAAGGAATATACCGAATACTATGATCGAGGCTTTTGGTCTTTAGGTTCCAGAAAAGCAGAGCCGAGCTATGATTTATTTTCCGTCGCTATGATCATGATCGATTGTGCGTATCCAAATCAATTTAAGAAAGAGAAAGGAAATACGTTGGCTCAATTAAAGAGGAAAGTAAATCAAGCACCGCTATTAAAGCCATACCAAGAAGTTCTTATGAAGGCGTTGCAGGGAGGGTTCGATACTGCGGCGCAGATGAAACAAGCCTTAATGACTTCTGGAGATGTGAACGTAGCGGAAAGCAATTTAAGCAGAAAACAATACAGGATTGATAAGAAACGCAAGAAAAAACAGTCAAAGTTATTTGACCTTCTATTGGTCAGTTCTTTTGTTCTTCTTTTATTTGTCCTATACTTGTTAATAAGAATGTTTTAGTTAGGCTTAGGGGCGAATAGAATGAAAGAACGAGTGGAAGAGTTTATTATAAGCAATAAATTACTTAATAAGAACGATACGATTTTGATTGCTGTGTCAGGAGGACCAGATTCAATGGCCCTTCTCCATATCCTTGCCGTTTTACGAAATAAATGGGAATGGAAACTTTGTGTATTCCATATTAACCATTTGCTTCGCGGTGAAGAATCGGAAGGAGATGCACAGTTCGTTAAAAAGCAATGTCATGAATATGGTATTCCTTATTCGGAAAAGCGAATGAACATTGCTGCTTATAAAGCAAAACACAAATTAGGTACGCAAATCGCAGCTAGGCAATTACGTTACGAGGCTTTTGAAAATGAGATGAGGAGGTTGGTGCCAATGTGATCGTCACAGCACATCATGGTGATGATGAAGCTGAAACCGTTTTGATGAAGTTGGTGCGAGGGACAACCCCATATACGAAGCTAGGCATTCTCAGCAAAAGACCATTTGCTAATGGAACTCTAGTGCGTCCCTTTTTAAAAGAAACGAAACAAGCGATTCTACAGTATTGCGTAGATTTTGGAGTCCTCTACCGAACAGACTCAAGCAATTTAACCAGTGCGTATGCTCGCAATCGTATGAGAGATAACGTTATCCCTTACTTAAAAAAAGAAAACCCGCTGATCCATACACATATTAGACGCTATGATGAGTGGCAAGAAGAAGATAACCAACTTCTTTTGGCATATGCAGAAGATCATTTAGTGAAGAGTTTGGTAAATCAAACAACCAATTCTATGACAATTTCAAAAGAGCTCTTTCAAGCCGCCCCCTTTCCTTTACAAAGGAGAATGATTCATCTAATATTAAATTATCTGTATGGCTCGGATAGATTGCGTGATTTTTCTGTGTACATCGAGCAGATCATCCCTTTTTTGCAAGATGATATGGGATTTGCTCAAATGGATTTACGTGAAGGGGTTAAATTACTCCGCTCGTATGATACATATATGTTTACGCAGGAGCCAACTGTGGAATCAGTAGAATACTGTTTAGAGCTCAGTGTTCCGGGAACTGTCAGTACGCCGTTAGGAGAAATGAGGGCGGATCTTTATAATGGCTCGACAGAGTATGCAGGTGACGAAGCCTTTTTTTTTGCTAGGAGATTTGGTTTTTCCATTATACATACGAAATCGCAGGCTGGTGACAAGCTGTATCCAAAGGGATTAAATGGCAGTAAAAAAGTAAACCGAGTATTTATTGATAAAAAGGTAGATCGACAGCTTAGGGATGAATGGCCATTGTTAGTCGATGGCAATGACACGGTTTTATGGCTGCCTAACCTTATGAAATCAAATGTTTCTCAACTTAAACAAACAACAGGTCAACTGCTTCGTATAACTTTTTCCAGAAAAAGGTTATGACGAAAATGGATGGCATGATTAACAGGAGGTACTATAACGTACATGAAGAACGACATGAAAGAGATCTTACTAACAGAAGAACAGATTCAGGAAAAAGTCAAGGAATTGGGGCATGATATTACTGAAGAGTATCGTGATCGTTTTCCGTTGTTTGTTGGTGTGTTAAAAGGGGCTCTCCCTTTTATGGCTGATTTAATCAAAGCCGTCGATACTCACTTAGAAATTGATTTTATGGACGTGTCTAGCTATGGGAAGGGAACAATTTCTTCGGGAGAGGTTAAGATTGTAAAAGATCTTGATACGAAAGTAGAAGATCGTGATGTTCTTATCGTAGAAGATATTATTGATAGTGGGTTAACGTTAAGTTACTTGGTTGAGCTTTTTAAGTATCGGAAAGCCAAGTCTGTTAAAGTTGTTACACTGCTCGATAAACCTGAAGGTAGAAAGGTTGATCTTGTTCCAGATAAAACGGGATTTATCGTTCCTGATGAGTTCGTAGTTGGTTATGGTCTTGACTTTGCGGAAAGATACCGGAATTTGCCTTATGTCGGAATATTAAAGCCAGAAGTATATGAAAGCTAATCGTTGGTACGCAGCAAGTCATTGTGGTAAGATAGGTGCAGTTTTGTTGGATGCGGGAGGAGGTACAGAATGAATCGTACAGTACGTACAATAATCATCTTAACGATCTTAATGTTGATCGTAATTGCTGCTGTCCAGAGCGTAACAGGTGATCAAACTGAAACAAGTGAAGTTCGATACGATGAGTTTATAGAAAGACTTGAGCAAGGTGACGTTGAAAATATGCATGTTCAGCCGGAACGGGATGTGCTGGTTGTGACCGGACAGTTCACGGATCAATCTGAGGATGAGAATTTTAGAACATATGTATTTAATTCTGATATTACAACGGGCTTTTTGGCTGATATAGAAAATGTTGAATTAACAGTTGAGCCAGAAGAAGAACAAAGCAATTGGTTTTCAACCATTATTTTAATCCTCCCATTTTTACTGATCTTTTTAATCATTATCTTTTTAATGAGTTCTGCCCAAGGCGGAGGTGGCGGTGGTGGAAACCGCGTCATGAACTTTGGTAAGAGTAAAGCAAAAATGGTAAGTGATGAAAAGAAAAAAGCGAAATTTAAAGACGTTGCTGGTGCTGACGAAGAAAAACAAGAACTTGTTGAAGTTGTTGAATTTCTTAAAGATCCACGCAGATTCTCGGCAATCGGAGCACGTATTCCAAAAGGAGTACTTCTTGTTGGACCTCCAGGTACAGGTAAAACTTTATTGGCACGAGCTGTGGCTGGTGAAGCTGGCGTACCGTTCTTTTCAATCAGTGGTTCAGATTTCGTCGAAATGTTTGTAGGTGTAGGTGCTTCTCGTGTACGCGATTTATTCGAGAATGCGAAAAAGAATTCACCATGTATTATCTTTATTGATGAGATTGACGCTGTTGGACGTCAACGTGGAGCAGGTTTAGGTGGCGGACATGATGAACGTGAACAGACACTGAACCAATTGCTTGTAGAAATGGATGGTTTTAGTGCGAACGAAGGTATCATCATTATAGCGGCAACAAACCGTGCAGATATCTTGGATCCTGCATTGCTGCGTCCAGGTCGTTTTGATAGACAGATTCAAGTAAATGCGCCAGACGTGAAGGGGCGCGAAGAAGTTCTTCAAGTACATGCGCGTAATAAACCACTTCATGAAGACGTGAAGTTGAATTTAATTGCAATACGTACTCCAGGATTTTCTGGAGCAGATTTAGAAAACCTTCTTAATGAAGCGGCTCTTGTCGCTGCTAGAGATAATAAGACAGAAATTGGCATGGAGCATATTGAAGAAGCAATAGACCGAGTGATTGCTGGACCTGCTAAGAAAAGTCGTGTTATTTCTAAAAAAGAAAAGAATATTGTCGCTTGGCATGAAGCTGGTCACACCGTAGTTGGTGTGAAGCTTGAAAGTGCGGATACAGTGCATAAAGTAACAATTGTACCGCGAGGAATGGCTGGCGGATATGCAATGATGTTACCAAAAGAAGATCGCTACTTTATGACGAAGCCAGAGTTGCTTGATAAAATTGTTGGCCTTCTCGGAGGGCGTGTAGCTGAGGAAGTACAATTTGGTGAAGTGTCCACAGGTGCTCACAATGACTTCCAACGCGCAACTGCGATCGCTAGAAAAATGGTTACCGAATATGGAATGAGTGAAAAGCTTGGACCGATGCAATTTGGCCAAAATTCCGGAGGACAGGTGTTCTTAGGAAGAGACATCCAAAATGACCAAAATTATTCTGACGCTATTGCTCATGAAATTGATTTAGAAGTTCAACGTATCATTAAGGATAGCTATGAGCGATGCAAGCAAATCCTAATAGCTAATAAAGACAGTCTTGATTTGGTTGCTCAAAAATTAATTGAGTTAGAAACACTTGATGCGGAGCAGATTCAATCGTTAATTAACGAAGGGAAGCTCCCTGAAAATCATCATGCTTCAAGAAGACTTGATGATTTGAAAGTGAATATCACTTCAAAAGATGAAAATGTCGAAGGTGCTTACGAGGAAACAACAAATGTTGAAGATAACCGCCCTTCATTTGAGGATGAAATTAACTCAAAAGGTCGAGATAACCGTAATGACCGCAATGAATAAAGAAAACGGAGGGTGCCAATTGGCACTCTCTTTTTCCTTAAGGAGGTTTTGAAATGATACTCACAATCGATATTGGGAATTCATCAATCGTTATAGGCATTTATAATAAAAGCGAATGTGAATCTATATTTCGAATCGCTACGACACATGATAAGACGAGTGATGAATATGCGATGCTGTTACATTCATTTTTCCAATTAAAAGATCACCATTTCGAAACTGTGAACGGTGTTATTATTTCTTCAGTTGTACCAACGATTATGCATCGGTTTCGAAAGATGTGCAGAGATTATTTTCGGGTAGAGCCAATCATTGTTGGTCCAGGTGTAAAAACAGGTTTGAATATCCAATATGAAGATCCAAAAGAAGTTGGGGCCGATCGAATTTCAAACGCAGTTGCTGCAATTGCTGATTTTGGTGCCCCGTGTATTGTCATCGATATTGGAACGGCAACGACTTTTTGTTGTATCGATGATCAACATCGGTACCGGGGGGGAGTAATTGCCCCAGGAGCAGCTATTTCAGCAGAGGCTTTATCGGAAAAGGCTTCGAAGTTACCACGACTTGAACTTAATAAACCGAATGCAGTTGTAGGTAAAACGACAATTGGATCTATTCAAAGCGGGACGTATTATGGGTATCTGAGCATGATTGATGGTATGATTGAACGGATTAAAAAAGAGCAGCGGCTGCATAATGCAAAGGTGATAGCAACAGGCGGATTAGCCCATTTGTATGCTGAAGAATCCGAGCATATCCAGTACGTTGAGCCTGAATTGACACTTAAGGGATTAAAGCTTATTTATGACAAAAACAAGAGCAACAGGAGTGGATAGCATGAGTGATTATTTAGTAAGAGCTACAGCGTTTAACGGTGAGGTACGTGCTTTATCATTAGTGGCGACTGATATGGTTGCGGAAGCTTGTAGAAGACAAGGGACATGGCCGGCAGCTTCAGCTGCTCTTGGAAGAGCAATGATGGGTGGTACACTAATGGCAGCGATGCTAAAAGGTGAAGAGAAATTAACAGTTCGTATTGAGGGCAATGGACCAATTGGTCATATTATTGTTGATAGTCATGCAAATGGCACAACAAGAGGTACGGTGACAAATCCTCATGTTAATCCAGAGCTTAATCAGAATGGCAAGTTGGACGTGGCTGGAGTTGTTGGTACTGAAGGAACGCTCTCGGTTGTTAAAGATATTGGTATGAAGGAACCATTTACAGGCAGTGTGCCTCTAGTGTCTGGAGAAATTGGTGAAGACTTTACGTATTACTTCGCGAATTCTGAACAAACACCGTCGTCTGTAGGTGTTGGAGTGCTTGTTAATCCAGATGAAACTGTGCTCGCAGCAGGTGGATTTGTAATTCAGCTTATGCCTGGGGCGCGAGAGTCTACAATCGTAGAAATCGAAAAACGGTTAAGTTCAATTCCACCAATATCTAAACTGGTGGAAATGGGAATGCCTCCAGAGGAAATTCTTCAATCGCTTTTAGGTGATGAGAATATGAAGTTTTTAGAAGAGAAACCGGTTGTTTTCCAATGCACGTGTTCAAAAGAACGGATAGGCAATGCGATTATTAGCTTAGGACAAGAAGAAATCCAAGCTATGATTGAAGAAGATGGTGGAGCAGAGACAACGTGTAATTTTTGTAATGAATCCTATACATTTTCAAAACAAGAACTTGGTG
>BAXC01000146.1 GCA_001310375.1 Bacillus sp. JCM 19041
GAAGCTCAGGATCGGGAGGAGGAGCTCAGGACCGAAAGCCAAGTCCAAGTCGTTTCTCCAGACACTTTCTATCAATAAGCCCCGTTTTTTGCTGATGATTTTTTACTCAGTCGAGCTATCGCTAGGAAAAAGAAAATACCAGCACATGTCCCTAAGCTATCGATTAGTACGTCGCTAACTTGACCGCTCCGTCCAGGAATAAACAACTGATGAAATTCATCTGAAATGGCATAGACGACACAGATGGAAATGGCGAGAAAAATACGATTCCTACCACGAAGGCCACTTCGTCCAACTGCGTTCACAACGAGTATGCCTAAAATAAAGTATGCACCAAAATGAGCTCCTTTTCGGATAAACGTGTGAACCCACTCAACATCGGCTAAATTAATGCCAGGCATGAAGCTATTTACTAATCCTAAAGCGAATTCCATAACCCCGCCGCTAAGTGATGCTGATTCATCTCCCGGCTGGTGGGATAAGTAAAAAATCAAAGCCATCCAAAGCAAAACGAACGTCCATGAAACAAAACCTCGTAAATCTTTCATTCACCCGTAACAACCTTTCAAAGATAGATGCATCGCTTTATTTTAGCATAAAGTTTAGTGACAAATGTCACTACTCACTTGGATTGTTATAGCGAATACTAAAGGGAATAATACAAGAGAGGTGAGAGTGATGGTTCTTGCATCAATGCAAGGCATTGTGAAGCGGTATGGAAGTGAGCTGGCCCTTGATTACATTAATTGTGATGTATGTAAAGGAGAAATTGTTGGGTTACTTGGACCAAATGGAGCAGGTAAAACAACGTTAATCCATACTTTGCTGGGTATTATTCCTTTCGATAAAGGAAAGATTACGTTATTTGGACAGGAAGAGAACGTTTTCCGGAATGAAATAAAACAACAAATTGGCTTGGTTACTCAAGAGCTGACAGTATTTGAAGAACTGACAGCAAAAGAGAATTTAGAGTTTTTTGCTGGTCTGTATGGCTTAAAAGGAGAAGAGCGGAAAGAAAGAGTCGCACAGGCCCTGGAGTTTGTAGCTCTATCATCGAAGGCAGATAAGCTACCAAGGAAGTTTTCTGCCGTAATGAAGCGGTGTTTAAATATTGCTTGTGCACCTACTCATCAACCTAATTTTCTTATTAGGGGTCCTGCAGACAAAACGCGGATATTATATGCTAAGCAAATTTCAATCTAAAAAAGTCGAATTCCTGTACGATAAGGAACCGACTTTTTAATTTGGCTTGTTAAACTCTAGCCCCTATAGCTTCAGTATATTCTATGCTTCTACCGCCTTTTTAAAAAAGGTTCGTTTCATTGTGAACGTGGACAGCTTTGTTTCTCACTAAATTGTGGTGTACCTTATTTAATGACAAATGTAACTATTAGGAAAAAACAAAAATTGTCATACTTAAGATAACGAATAAAGAAAGGATGAATAATATGACGATTGCTTCTATGCAAGGTGTTGTAAAAAGGTATGGCTCACATGTTGCCCTAGATTATATAGACTTAGATATCCAAGAAGGAGAAATTATTGGTTTGCTTGGTCCTAACGGAGCAGGTAAAACAACGTTAATTCAAACAATAACTGGAATGACGTCTTTTGAACGAGGGAAGGTAGAGCTTTTCGGGCAGTCGAAAACCCCTTTCTCCAATCAAAATAAAGAAAAGATTGGCCTTGTCACACAGGAGATTACGGTATTTGAAGAATTAACAGCTAAGGAGAACTTGCAATTTTTTGCCGGTGTCTATGGGCTAAAAGGGGAAGAAAAGAAGAAAAGAGTAGAAGAAGCGTTGGAATTTGTTGGTTTAGGAGATAAGGGTAATAAAGTGCCAACTAAATTTTCTGGAGGAATGAAGCGTAGGTTAAATATTGCTTGTGCACTAACACATCGACCGAAATTTCTGATTATGGATGAACCCACTGTTGGTATTGATCCACAGTCAAGAAATTATATTTTAGAAGCGGTGAAAAAATTAAGAGAAAATGGTACGACGATTTTGTATACGACCCACTATATGGAGGAGGTTCAAGCAATTGCTTCTAGAGTGGTGATTATGGATCAAGGTCAAATCATCAAAGAAGGTACGGTAGATGAATTAATTCAAAAGGTACAGCATGAAGAAAAAGTGAAGATTGACGTGACGGATACTGACAAAGTGCCAGTGGAAAGTCTAGAAAAGATTGCTGGCGTGAAAAACGTTTCCGTATCTGGAAGCCAAATAACGATTATTTCGGCAGTTGGCTCTGGAAATTTAGATCGCATCATATCCCTTGTGAAGGAGCATGCAGGCGTGCTTGGAATTCAAGCGGATAAACCTAATTTAGAAGATGTCTTTCTAACGTTAACTGGAAAGCAGTTAAGAGATAAGGGGGAAGAATAATGCGAGTTCTTTCAACAGTCAAATTTACAGCGTTACGAATGATTCGCAACTATATTGTACTATTACTATTGCTTGTCGTACCGATGATTTTGATCACTGTTTTTTCGTATATCCTTTCAGGAGTTGTCACAGAAACAGGAGTACCTCTAAGTCATGAAAATACGATGGAAATGGTCCTTGTCTTTCAATTATTTGGCGGTTCGATTGTCATGTACCTGATCTATACTGATTTATTTACAGAAAACAAAATGAGAATATATGCTTTGCCCTTTAACCAAACGATGTATGCTTTTTCAATTATGATGTGTGGGGCGGTTTATTCCATTTTATTAGGTGTGGTATTAATGGCTTATACTCATCTCGTTTTAGGGGTTGTTTGGGGAAATTGGCTTTGGACCATTTATATCATTTCCTTGATGGCGATGATATCCATTATTGTTTGTTTAATATTCACGTTTTCTGTGAAAAATTTCAAATTAGCGGAACGACTAAGTGAAGTGTACGGGGTTGGTTTTATAGTCTTAGCAGGATTCTTTTTTCCAATGCCCGAAAATGCCGTATTCGAATTTTTAGGGTCTTATGGAAATCCGTTGACTTTATCGATAGGTGCAGTTCGCGAGATGAGCCAATCTAATTCTGGAGAGGCATGGTTTCAAGCAAATATTCTTTTAGGTGCAATGATCCTATTATTTATGGTGATGCTCATTTTAGGGAGGAGGAGAATGGGTTGACGATTTTTAAATTTGCTTTAAAAAGGAGTTTAGTAACACAACAAATTTGGTTTTCCTTACACTTTTTCCGATAGCCTGCATTTTTTTGCCAACTGGAGAGGGTTGGCCGTTTCTCCCTTATGGGTATCAGTATTTTGGAATTTTAATTTTGTTTATCGGCATACGGTTAGCTACGATCATTCTTGAAGATCGGGAAAAAGGAGTAGTTAAACGTCTAGCCGTTGCACCAATTAGTCATTTCCAATATTTGAGTCAAAATTTACTGGCTTATTCGATTATTCTTATCTTACAATGTGTCATTGTCGTTTATGGTGGTGTCCTATTTGGACAAAATCTTTATCAGCCAGCCTTGCTCTTACTTTTATATGTGTCGTTTAGTTTCACTTCGCTGGCTATTGCTTTAACATGGATTTCTATTTACCGTAAGAAAGATGTATCTTTCCTCGTATATATGTCACTCATCTTTATCATAGTTGTTCTAGGAGGGTTAATAATTCCAATCGAGATATTCCCTGATTTATTAAAACGAATTGCAGTTATATTCCCAACTTTTTGGCTAGCAGAAGGACTGGCTTGGATTGTTATTGGTGAAGATATTCTCGATTTTCTATTGATTAATGGTGTACTATGGCTTTATACGATTGTATTTATCATTATGGGAAGCACGAGAAAAATTCAGTAACTAAAAGGGATGAAAAGGATGAAGAAGCTAATGGAACCAATGTTATTTGTAAATGGGTGGCGCTTTCTAATGATAGGTGTCCTTATTCATTTGTGGATCATTGGTGAATGGATGATTAGCTCTTTTATCCTGATTCTCTTATTATTAATTCTGACCAGTTTACGGTGGCGCTTTGCATTACCAGTTTGGTTCGTTTTCATAGATGTTTTTATTTGTTTCTTGTATTTTCCTTATACGACTATTAGTTATTATGGTTTAGCACTGCCGATTTTTGAGTTTGCTATCAGAGGAAAGGGCTTCATTTCCCTTTTTTTGTTTGTTAGTCTTTTCTTTCCATTTGCCTCTTCATCCTTCTTATTTTGGTTCTATTCTCAGGCGTTCTTTTTTGGTGTCTTTTCATTTGTTGCGTTAAAAAATCAAGAAACGTATAGGTTAGATGTAGATGAACAACGAAAAGCCAGGTATGAGCTAGAACGAATCAAGATTAATTTGTTGGAAGCGAATCAATCGGCCATTCATCAGTCGGAACTCATGGAAAGACATCGGATAGCCAGAGACCTCCATGATCACTTGGGGCATGATTTAACTGGTGCTTCTCTGGCGTTGCGAGCTTATGAGTATGTTCAAGATCCTAAGGAAGCCGATAAGCTACTAGAAGAAGTGAGAAAGCGAATTGAGCGAAGCACAAAAGGTTAAGGGAAACGGTTCATAATATGACTCCAACGACATTCATCGGTGTAGAAAGCTTAGAGAACATTGTAGAAGTATGCAACAGGTGGATGTGAAGTTCTTAAATCGGGTGATATGGTTCTTGTTCCAGCGTATAAATGGGGACTGTTAGAAGCTTGCTTAAAAGAGGCTTTAACGAATGTTGCTAGACATAGTAATGCGACAAATGTCGATGTGGATTTACACGTAACGGAATCGATTGTGCGTCTATCGATACGGGATAATGGGACAGTGAAGAAAAATTGGCAAGCGGGAAGTGGCATAAGAAGTTTACAGTTGCGAGCCCGTTCGATGGACGGGAGCTTATCCATTAGCCGAGAAAACGGATTTTTGCTTGTTTGTGTCATTCCTTTAGAAAAGGTGGGTAATGATGATAGTTTTAATCGTCGATGATGATCAACTTGTTTGTCAAAGCTTTCAACTATTACTCGGGAAAGAAGCGGATTTGGAAATCACTCATTTAGCAGTAAATGAACAAGAAGCGTTTGAATTATGTCTAATAGAACAACCAGATGTCATTTTAATGGATATACAAATGCCAATAATCACAATATCTATTCATTCATCTTCAATTACTAACATATTACATTTGTCAAACCCGCAAAAGTCTCCATAGACAACTTCCCAATAATAACCGTCATTAATTACATATTCTATACATTAATACTTTCTTTCTTCAACTATTTTGAAATGTTAGCCACATAAGAAAAGGCTCTCCCATTATTAAAGAAAAACCGCTATTATTTAATAACATAGTCTATTTCAGACTATCAATTCAGGATAACGGAAACCACACGCATAAAATGAATGAAGGTAGTGGTCTTCGCCATCTGAAATTAAGAGCACGATCCGTTGGTGGGAGTTTATCAGTGTCAAACCAATCAGGGTTTCTTATCGTATGTGTATTGCCATTAACAAATGGAAAGGAGGCCGAGGAATGAAAGTATTGATCGTAGATGACGATCCATTAGTCAGACAAAGTTTAAAACTCTTACTCGATAAAGAAGCTGATTTACAAGTGATTGCTCTGGCTGCTAATGGAGATGAAGCACTTAGACACTGTGAAAAAAAAGTTGCCTGATGCAGTGTTGATGGATATCCGAATGCCTGTGATGGACGGGATTGAGTGTACGAAAAGGATCAAAGAAGAGTGGCCTCATGTGTATGTCATGATGTTAACAACATTTAAGGACGAGAAAAATATTCGACGGGCACTCCAGGTTGGTGCATCCGGCTATCTATTAAAATCATCGGATGCAGAGAATATGGCTGCTCAACTCCGTGCATTACATTCAGGTGGTTCAGTGCTGGATACAAATGTAGTGAATCAGTTATTAAATCTAGATAGGCAAGCGCACTTGCGTGAATTAACTGACCGGGAAAAGCAAATTGTGTGCTGTGTTGGTGATGGACTTTCAAATAAAGAAATTGCCGATAAGCTTTTTTTAAGCACAGGAACTGTTAGAAACACATTATCCGTTATTTTAGAGAAACTAGAACTTCGAGATCGAACGCAGTTAGCGATCTATTATTGGAAAAGAGAATAGAAAAAAAGCCCCTTTTAGCAACTGAGGAGGCTTTTTTCTATTCAATTAGTTTAATGTAACGATACACTCAACTCCGAAATGATCAGAGACGACAGGTCTGTTGTCTCCATCAAAAATAACGTGATGGGAAGACACTGCTATGTTTCCTTGCACAAAGATGTAGTCAATGCGAAGGTCGCCACTATTGTTGTTCCAGCCTGCAATTTTGCCACGAACCGTTGCTTCACCACTTCGCTTTGCAGCAAGTTTCCACGTATCGTTTAGTCCATGTTTTAAGACATAATCATACCCTTCACCGGTCAGAGACGCGTCATTATTAAAATCACCCATTAAGAATGAAGTGGAACGAGCATCTACTTCTTTTAATAGCACTTGTAGTTGTTGTTCTGCTGGGTCTTCTTCGTCATGCCACCAACCTAGATGCATGAAAACACATTAATCTCTTTTTCAGCAATCGCTAACGTCAGCTTTTGAATAACACGCGTCTTATAGTTTTCTGCCACTTTATTTTTGGAGATAAAGAAACTTTCTTTTTCTTTCACTGAATGACGAGTGAGAAAAGCAACCCCTTCTTCATAGATCCCATAGGAATGATGAGAGAACGCCCATTCAAGTGTATAGTCAGTGATTCCTTTTTTTGCTAAAGCCGAGAGGAGGGCAAGACCATAGTTACCCTCACGGATTGTGTTTGTTTCGTCAATAAAAGGTGTATCCTTTGGTTGATTAACCTCTTGCATCGCAATGACATCATACCGCTTCTGTGCAATTGTGTCTGCCAGAATATCAATCTTTTTAAGCTGATCCTCTTCTGCCCATCCATGCACATTCAGCGTTAATAGGTTTAATTCCATTAATACTCTCCTAATTCATCTTGTACTTCGGATTTGATAATGTCTGCCTTTGGTCCATAAATAACTTGGACACCTTGATCCTTTTTAATAAACCCGAGCGCTTGTGTTTGTTTCTTCCAATCTTCTTCAGGAGCAACTGTGTCAACATTCTTAACGGTAACACGTAAACGAGTCATGCACGCGTCAACATC
The DNA here is from genome assembly GCA_001310375.1 of Bacillus sp. JCM 19041. GTDB lineage: Bacteria > Bacillota > Bacilli > Bacillales > Bacillaceae_D > Shouchella. Next base: position 7,125 of record BAXC01000146.1, read on the forward strand.
TTCAATATTGCTTTTACCACCAAGTAGTTCAATCACTGTGGTTGCCCGAGTGTCTGCTTTTGGAGATGTCGTTTCTTCTGTCTCATCTGCTTCAGTAGGGGCGGCATCTTCAATATAATTGCCTCGACGACCTGGTGTTGGCATATTAAATCGTTTAATCATGAAATTAAATACAAAGTATGTCAAGAAAAAGAAGATAACACTTACAATTAAGAAGTTCACAATATCCATTGTTAATCCTGCTGAAACAGTCATTGGCGTTCGTGTAATGAATTCAATAATACCAAATGAGTGAACGCGAATGTCAATGATATCAACAACAGCAAACGCAAGTCCTGTAATAACTGCATAAACACCGAATAGAAGTGGTGCGGCAAATAAGAATAAGAATTCAATTGGCTCTGTTACCCCGGTCAAAAATACGGCTAGTCCTGCGGATAAGAACATTGGCTTATATTTCTTTTTCTTTTCTGGATCAACATTTTTGTACATCGCAACAGCTGCACCGATAAGAGCGGCTGTAGAAAGAATCATTTGTCCAACTTTAAAACGGGCAGGTGTAACTTCGTTCATTAGTGCGTGGTAAGCTTCCATATCTCCAGCTGCACGTAAGTTTGCAAGGTCAGTTGCCCATGCAAGCCAGAGTGGATCTTGGCCTGCGACGAGGCTTCCAGCATTCGTGCCAGTTAGCATCGTGTACGTACCACCAAGCTCCGTATAGTTAATTGGTACCGTTAACATATGATGTAGTCCAAATGGAAGGAGCAATCGTTCTAGTGAACCAAATACAAATGGAGCAATAACAGGTGCGGTTTCACGAGATGTCGCGATCCATTCGCCAAACGCATTTAACCAAGATTGAATCATTGGCCATATCAATCCAAGTGCTAATGAAACAACGACTGAACCTAGAATAACAACAAAAGGAACAAAACGTTTTCCACTGAAGAAAGATAGCGCTTGTGGTAAGCGATTAAATGCATAGAAACGGTTAAACATCGCTGCACCTAGGAAGCCAGCAATAATTCCTACAAATACGCCCATATTAAGGGCAGGTGCACCTAAAATAGCTGTGAAATAATCACCTACAACCAATTCTTGACCAAAATAAGTAATCGTCGCGTTTGGGTCATCAAGCATGTCTACATTTACTTGAAAGAGAGCTCCAGTGATACGATTAATTAGTAGAAATGCAAGTAATGCAGCAAATGCACCACCAGCTCGCTCTTTTGCCCAAGATCCACCAATCGCAACGGCGAATAAAATGTCTAAGTTATTAATAATAGCCCAACCAATGTCTTCCATCACAATGGCTGTTGTCATAAGAAGTGCTATATCTCCACTCGCCATAGCTAATACTTTGCCTAGCGAAATCATAATTCCAGCAGCAGGCATAACGGCGACTACAACAAGAAGTGCCTTACCTAGCTTTTGCCAGAAATCAAATTTAAACATTGAACGCAATGTAAATCCTCCTTTGTATCTATCTAATCATTTTTTGCTATTTGTAAAAGAAGGAAAGCGTCTTCTATTCTTAAAACGCTTTCAGATGATGTTTACGTTAAGCAAACGTTTGCACAAAATTAATGGTACATCTTCTTTTATTCTTTTTCAACCTTTTTTTGCAAACGGAATCATTTGAGTTTCCTATTGTCTTATTCGTTGAAACTCACGATAACCTTTGATCTAAAATAAGCAAAATTAATAAAATAAATGGTTAATTGATAGCGAACGATGAATAAACATTTGCTTTCTTAATTGAAGCGATTCCCTTCCATTCGTTTTTTGATATTTCTATGAGTATTTGTTTGAAAATAATTATGCAAGCGTTTGCGCATTGATTGCGACAACTACTGTACTAAGTGACATAAGAACGGCTCCAAGAGCAGGATCAAGCAAGACTCCCCAAGGTGCTAAAACCCCAGCAGCTAGTGGGATGGCAAGAATGTTATACCTGCAGCCCACCAAAGGTTTTGAATCATTTTACGGTAAGTCACTTTTGAAAGTTCAATAATCGAAACAACATCTTTAGGATGGCTGTTTACTAAGACGATATCAGCAGTATCCATTGCAACATCGGTACCAGCTCCAATCGCGATCCCAAGGTCGGCATTGGCAAGTGCAGGGGCATCATTAATCCCATCGCCAGTCATGCCGACGCGGGTGCCATTTTTCTTTAACTTTTTAATTGTTTCAGCCTTTTGGTGGGGAAGCACTTCTGCAATGACTTCGTCGATGCCAATTTCCTCTCCAACAGCATTTGCTACTTTTTGATTATCTCCAGTTAACATTTGATCTTTAATTCCGATACGGTGCAAACGATCGATTGCTTCTTTCGCAGATTCTTTTACCACATCAGCAAGAGCAATCGCACCTAATGCAATGTTGTCCTTCAAGATAAAGATCACCGTTTGTCCAGCATCGCTTAAGTGAGCGATAGCGGTATTGTCATAAGTGATTCCTTCACGTTTCAAATAGCCTGGACTTACAGCATAAATCGTTTGACCGTCTACTTGACCAGTAATTCCTGAACCAGTCAATGAATCAAATGTCTCTGGTTCTGTTAATGGAATGTTCCTTTTCTGGGCTTCTGCAACGATTCTGGAAGCAATAGGGTGATCTGATTGTGATTCAATTGAAGCCGCAAGTCTTATGAATTCATTCTCTTCTATGTCTTTATTAAACAAAACGACATCGGTTACACCAAACGTTCCTTCGGTGAGGGTACCTGTTTTATCAAAGACGATCGTATCGATGCGTTTTGCCTCTTCAAATCCAGACCGGTTTTTAATAAATAAACCGTTCTTTGCCGATAAAGCAGTAGAACGTGCGACAACTAATGGGATTGCTAATCCTAATGCGTGAGGACATGAAATAACAAGGACAGTAACCATTCGCGTTAATGCATCTTCAAGTGGATAGCCGAGACCAATCCAAATGACGAAAGTAATCAAACCTGCAGCAACTGCTACATAAAAGAGAAGCTTTCATTATTGACTTCATTTCAATCCAATGGCCAAGAAGCATGATAGCAATGAGGGTTGCAAGCTACCAGAAAAAGTCCATTCCTTCTAACCAAAATACGGTGGCGACACTATAGAAGTAGGCAACACTAATGGCAAACCCAATTAAAGTCATCATTCCTGGAGAACGGTATCTAAGCTCACTTACCATTCCAGTTAAAAATGGCCACCCTCCATAAAAGAAAACAATGGTAGATAGAATAAGCGCTAAGGCAGTATCACCTGCAAACGCAAGGGAGTAGTTAAAGAACATTTGAATCATATCGGATAAGATAATAATCGGTATAGCTAAGAGAAGTGTGAGAAAGAAAGTCTTGAATCATATCTTCATGACTACCATGACCGTGATGATGACCAGAGTTATCATGGTGGAATTGGTGATTGTGGTGTATGTGATTGTGCTCATCATTAGAATCTTCGTGTAGCTCGTTTTGA
>BAXC01000147.1 GCA_001310375.1 Bacillus sp. JCM 19041
AATTGAATGGAATTTAGGAGTTTTTTTAAAGAGGTTGGATTTTTAAACATGAAAAAACAGTTTTTAATGCTTAAACAGCGAACGATGTGTAGAGAGAGAAGAAAAACAACGTGAAAATGGGAGAAAGGGTGGTGTCTATGCGTAACTTAGGTTATCCACTTAAACAAGGACTTTATGATCCAGATTTTGAACATGATAATTGCGGGATCGGGTTTCTTGCGCATATGAAAGGTAGAAAATCTCACAAAATCATTAAAGACGGGCTTTTGATGCTTGAGAATCTCGAACATCGCGGTGGACAAGGCGATGAAGTAAATACTGGTGATGGAGCAGGGATTTTGGTTCAAGTCCCAGATCGCTTTTTTAAAAAGCAAACACCTTTTGAATTGCCGGAATATGGAGAATATGCTGTTGGTATGCTTTTTTTACCTCAAAACAAAGAAGTCCGAGACGATTTAAAACGATCAATCGAATTGATTTTAACAGAAGAAGAGTTGAAGCTAATTGGTTGGCGTGACGTACCAACGGACGATTCCATGCTTGGTAAAGCCGCGTTGAACTCTATGCCAGTAATCGAACAGCTATTTGTCGCTTCAAAAAAACCGCTTCAGACGATTGAATTTGAACGGAAATTATATGTTGCTAGAAAACGAGCAGAACATGAGTTAAGTGGAAAGTTAAAACCAGAAGAGTCATTTTATTTTGCCAGTTTCTCTAGTAAAACAATTGTATACAAAGGTATGCTGACAACTGCACAAGTCAGTATGTTTTATTTGGATTTACTCGACCCGGCGTTTGAATCTGCGCTTGCATTAGTTCATTCACGCTTTAGCACAAATACATTTCCAAGTTGGGAGCGTGCCCACCCAAATCGTTATATGATTCATAACGGAGAAATTAATACGATTAAAGGAAATGTCAATTGGATGCATGCACGAGAAGCAAAATTTTCTAACAATGCATTTGGCGGTGACATACAGAAGATTCATCCTGTTATTGATAAAAACGGAAGCGATTCATCTATGTTTGATAATACACTTGAGTTCTTATCGCTATCAGGTAGATCACTTGCTCATTCAGCAATGATGATGGTACCGGAGCTTGGCAGAATAATAACGATATGGACCCTGACAAACGAGCCTTTTACGAATACCACAGTACGCTTATGGAACCTTGGGACGGACCGACTGCGATTGTATTTACAGACGGTGAAAAAATTGGCGCGACACTGGACCGAAATGGTTTGCGACCATCAAGGTACTATGTAACAGATGATGACTATATTGTCATGAGCTCCGAAGTTGGTGTGTTGGATTTTGCTCCAGATACAATTATCAAAAAAGACCGTCTTCATCCTGGTCAACTTTTATTAGTTGACTTAAAGGAAGGTCGTATTATTCCAGATGATGAAGTGAAAAAAGCCATTGTTGCCGAGCATCCATATGGCGAATGGGTAAAAGAGCATCTGATTCAGTTAGAGGATGTATTGGAACTTCTGAAGTATACGATACAGAACTGTCACGAATCCTCGAGCGTCAACTTGTTTTTGGATACACATATGAAGAACTAAATAAAAATGGTTATGCCTTTAATAAAAGAAGAAAATGACCCAGTTGGTTCAATGGGTTATGATTCACCACTTGCAGTTTTATCGAAGAAGCCACAACTACTTTATAATTATTTTAAGCAATTGTTTGCACAAGTTACGAATCCACCAATTGATGCGATTCGCGAGAAGATAGTGACAGCAAAAGCGACAACAATTGGAGCGGAACGAGATCTGTTAAATCCAGAGCCATTAAGCTGTCGACACATTCACTTACCATCTCCAATCTTAAACAATGAGGAGTTAGCAAAACTTCGTTCCAATAAAATGGAAGGATTTTCGGCTAAAACAATTCCCATTTTATTCTCGGCAAAAAATGGAGAGACCGGTCTAGAAAAAGGAATTGAGGCGTTATTTGCGAACGCTGATGAAGCGATAAATGCTGGACATACGTTGCTTATTTTAAGTGATCGAGATCTTTGTGAAAAGCAAGCACCAATTCCAGCTTTACTTGCTGTATCAAGCTTGCACCATCATCTGATTAGAAGTGGCACAAGAACTGAAGTAAGCATATTAGTTGAATCAGGTGAGCCAAGGGAAGTCCATCATCATGCCTTACTTATTGGCTATGGAGCAGAAGCAATTAATCCGTATTTAGTGTTTGACACCATTGATGAATGGATTCAAAAGCAACTGCTATCTAATTATCATTACGTGGACGCTTGTAAACGCTATGTGAATGGTTCAACAAACGGCTTAATGAAAGTGTTATCGAAAATGGGTATTTCAACGATTCAAAGTTATAGAGGGGCACAGATTTTTGAAGCTGTAGGTATCCATCCTGATGTCATTGAACGTCACTTTACATGGACTGCCTCAAGGATTGGTGGTATCGGGTTAAAGGCAATTGCACAAGAAGTGTTGGAACGTCATGAGAATGCCTATTCCAGTCAAGAAGGTGGAGAGGTCGAATTAGAACCGGGCGATGATTTACAATGGCGCCGGAATGGGGAGCCCCATCAATACAATCCTCATACAATTCATATGCTTCAAAATGCGTGCCGTACAGATAATTATGATCTTTATAAGCAATACACAAACGCTATTAATGAACAAACAGAAAAACAAACAACACTGAGAGGTTTGCTACGTTTTAAACAAAGCGAACCGATTCCAATTGAAGAGGTAGAACTTGCATCTGATATTGTAAAACGCTTCAGAACTGGGGCGATGTCGTATGGATCGATTTCGGCTGAGGCGCATGAAACGCTTGCGATTGCTATGAACCGTTTAGGTGGAAAAAGCAATACAGGTGAAGGTGGTGAAAATCCACGTCGCTTCAAACCAGATGAAAATGGTGATTTGCGTAGAAGTGCAATTAAGCAAGTGGCGTCTGGACGTTTTGGTGTTACAAGTCATTACTTAGTGAATGCGGATGAAATTCAAATTAAAGTAGCACAAGGTGCGAAACCAGGTGAAGGTGGTCAACTACCTGGACAAAAAGTGTATCCGTGGGTAGCTGAAGTAAGAGGCTCCACTACTGGGGTAGCTTAATCTCACCGCCTCCGCACCATGATATTTATTCAATTGAAGATTTAGCAGAACTGATTCATGATTTAAAAAAACGCTAATCCGTCAGCTAAAGTAAGTGTAAAACTCGTAGCCGGTACTGGAGTAGGAACAATTGCAGCCGGTGTGGCTAAAGGAAGTGCTGACGGTATTATCATCAGTGGTTATGATGGTGGAACTGGAGCTGCTGCCAGAACAAGCATTAAACATACTGGTCTTCCGTGGGAAATTGGTTTGGCAGAAACACACCAAACGTTGTTGTTGAACAATTTAAGAGAAAGAGTGACGTTAGAAACAGATGGCAAGTTAATGACAGGAAAAGATGTTGTGATTGCAGCCTTATTAGGTGCAGAAGAATATGCTTTTTCCACTGCGCCGCTTGTTGTACTAGGTTGTGTTATTATGCGTGTTTGTCATTTGGATACATGTCCAGTTGGAATTGCCACTCAAAACCCGGAATTACGCCGAAAATATACTGGTGAAGCAGACCAAATTGTTCGTTTCATGACGTTTATTGCAGAAGACATGAGAGAAATTATGGCTGATCTAGGTGTGAGAACAATTGATGAGTTAGTTGGACGTACCGATTTGCTTGAACAAATAAAAGAGGTGGATAATGCAAAAGCAAGAGACTTGGACTTATCTAGTTTATTGTTTATGCCGGATCTGACTGAAGGCAAGCAACGAATTTGTACGAAAAAACAAAACCATAAGCTTGATCAATCACTAGATGCACGCGAGTTGTTAGATGCCGTATTACCAGCTTTAGAAGATGGCACTCGTGTTCATTATGCGACAAGTGTTCGTAATACAGACCGTGTTGTTGGCACTATTGTTGGTAGTGAAGTTAGTAAACGTTATGGTTCAACTGGTTTGCCGGAAGATACGATTGAATTTTCTCTAACTGGCTCAGCAGGTCAGAGTTTCGGTGCATTTGCTCCAAAAGGGATGACGCTTAAACTGATTGGCGATGCCAACGATTATACTGGAAAAGGGCTTTCAGGAGGGAAAATCACTGTTTCGCCTGCTACAGAGGCAACATTTGTAGCGAAAGACAATGTCATTATAGGAAACACTGCTTTTTATGGAGCAACTAGTGGTAAAGCTTTTATCGCGGGTCAAGCCGGAGAGCGTTTCTGTGTTCGCAATTCTGGTGCGCAAGTTGTTGTTGAAGGGATGGCGAACACGGGCTTGAATATATGACAGGCGGTATTGCAGTAACAATCGGCGAAGTTGGCAAGAATTTTGCAGCAGGAATGTCAGGCGGGATTGCTTATGCTTATGATCCTTACAAAACGTTTGCATCGAAGTGTAACCAAGGAATGGTATTGCTTGAAACGCTTGATAAAGAAGATGAAGTAACACTTCAATCACTTTTAAATGAACATCAATCCCTAACTGGAAGCGTTCAAGCAGAAATGATTTTACAAAACTGGCCAGATTCAAAGGAACAGTTTATTAAAATAATTCCTAGAGATTATAAACAAATGCTTGATGCAATCGAAGTGCGGAAAAAGGAAGGCTTGTCAGAAGAACAAGCAATTATGGCGGCTTTTGATGACAAAGTAGCTAATAGATCAACCGTTAGTTGAGCGTAAGAACGGTTCGAAGTCGTAGAAAAAACAATGCTTAAGAGTTGAGTAAACAAGCTGATTTGCATGCATGGTGCCTTCGGGTAATGTACGAGAACGTGTGGTTTCAGTTTAAAGAAGAGTGTGGGAAGCGCTCTTCTTTTCATCAAGATCTAGTTCGTGTAAGGGAGTGGAAGTAATGGGGAAACCAACAGGATTTTTGGAATACAAAAGGGAAGCACCATCAAAAAGAGACCCCTTTGAGCGAGCAGCCAACTGGCAAGAGTTTCAGTTGCTTATGCCAGAAAATAAAGTGCAGGAGCAAGGAGCACGTTGTATGGACTGTGCGATTCCTTTTTGTCAAGCAGGTACTTCAATGGCAGGATCTGGAGAAATTGGATGCCCGGTTTATAATTTAATCCCAGAGTGGAATGACCTTGTTTATAGAGGAAAATGGAAAGAAGCGCTCGATCGCTTACACAAGACGAATAATTTCCCGGAGTTTACAGGTCGAGTTTGTCCTGCTCCATGTGAAGGGTCATGTACGGTTGCAATTAATGATGATGCGGTAACAATCAAATCAATTGAGTACCATATTGTTGAAAAAGGGTTTAAAGAAGGGTGGATTAAGGCGAAACCACCTAAAAAAAGAACTGGTAAAACAGTTGCTGTTGTTGGCTCTGGTCCGGCAGGCTTAGCCGCAGCTGCCCAATTAAATCAGGCGGGGCATACGGTTACCGTATTTGAGAGGGATGACCGTATTGGTGGACTTTTGACGTATGGAATACCTGATGTGAAACTTGCCTATTCGATTGTTGAGCGACGAGTTCACTTACTTGAAAAAGAAGGCATTGTTTTTAAAGCAGGTATAGAAATAGGTAAGGATATGACAGCTGACGAATTAGAGGAAGAGTTTGATGCTGTTATACTCGCAACTGGATCAACAAAACCTAGAGAAGTTGACCATGAAGGGCGCGAACTAAGTGGCATTTATTATGCCATGGATTTTTTGACCGCAAACACAAAAAGCTTGTTGAATTCAAAGCACCAAGACGATGACTATATTTCTGCAAAGGGAAAACATGTCATTGTTATTGGGGGTGGAGATACTGGGGCGGACTGTATCACAACGTCTGTGCGACATGGAGCGGCATCAATTACTCAGTTTGACATTAATAAACAAAAAGGTACAGTCCGAAGTGTGGACAATGCTTGGCCACTTTTTCCGATTGTGCACACAGAAGAAGATGCTCATAAAGAAGCAAAAGCGTTGTATGGATCAGATCCAAGAGCTTATAAAGTTCAGACGAAAAAATTTATTGGGAATGAAAAGGGTCAAATTACTGGACTAGAAACTGTCGAAGTCCATACGGAAATAAAAGAAAGTGGAATGAAAGTAAGGGCAGAAATTCCCGGTACCGAGCAAATTTGGAAAGCAGACTTAGTGCTTCTAGCAATTGGTTTCACTGGGCCTGAACAAGAATTATTAAATCAACTTGGCGTTGAACAAACAAGCAAACAGACTGTTAAGGCTGAGTATGGAAACTATCAAACATCCAAACCGCATGTTTTTGCAGCTGGGGATAACCGTAGAGGTCAGAGTTTAGTAGTATGGGCTATTCACGAAGGTCGTGAAGCTGCACGTGAGTGTGACCGTTTTCTAATGGGGAGCACGAAGTTACCGTAATTTTTCACGCTTTTTAATGATTTCTCTATAGGCAAAATTCTCAACCCATGTGATAATAAGAAAAAAGTATGTATATGGAAGAAGGTGGGGGGAGCGTGGTCCGTCGTCATCTTAAAGGCATGGTTATGGTCATGCTTAGTCTACTATCTTTTAATCTACCATTAATTGATCAATGGTTTGAGAGGGAAAGCCCCCAAGATGGCTCTGCAAAATTTAAAAACGATTCTCAAAAAGCAATTGTTTATAAAGCTGCAGTTGAAGATTATGATTTATTCCCTGCCGTTGTAGGTTATCCCGCGCAATATGAATATATTGAATTAGAAGCGCATTGGTTAACGGAAAGCATAATTATGGAACAGGCGTACAAACAAGGTATGCAGAAGTTTGGTGAGAACATTGCTCAAAAAATTGAACCTGCGTTCAAAGAAGAGATCATGCCAGAGCTAAAGCACGTTGTTTCTCAATTGTTGATTAATAACCATTTTCATGACCCTGAAGAAATCGGTCTTACGCAAAGCCCAGCTTCAGGAAGAGGCGAAAAAATTATGCACGTGTTTGACCGGCGAACAGGTGACGATTTACTCCGGTTTCATGTTAGACTGGATCGCCCGCCGAAAAAAGGCCATGTATTTCAATTCCATTATCACATTGCGAATGACAACTATCATGGACACCATCATCTTGGATCCATTTATTGGGGAAAAAATGAACCTCCGCTTTTTACAGCGTGAGGTTTTTTGTTGCAAAAATGTCGTTCTTTTTTAGTGTTTTTGTTACCCCTTTGCTCCATCTTTTGTTACAGTAAAGATAGAAATTGGTTGTGAAGGAGTATAAGGAATGGAAGCAGAAAAGAAAATGAGAAAACCAAGGCCGATATGGCTTAAATGGATAATTAGAGTGTTAATGGCATACATCGGCATACTTGTACTTGTCCTGGCTGCTGCAATTGTAACAATGACTGGAACTTTTACACTTATTGTATTAGAAGTTTTTGTAGAAAGTGATTCCTTACGCACGTTTAACAATCAATACCTCGTACCAGCCTCTGAGTTTTTGTGGAATTTATTTACGCTTTTAGTGCCAGGTCTTTAATGATGGCGAGTGGACAAGAATGGGCTTTTATGATTACCTTGCTTGCATGTTTTGTTGGCGCAGCCATCTTTGGAGGAATCGCGCTTTGGAATGTAATGAACCAAAAAACAAAGCCGCTGTTCTGGAGCGTGCCGCTTGCATTACTTAGTGCGCTAGCTTTTTTTAGTTATCATGTTTTATTTGTTGTTTAAATGAGGTGAATAGGATGGAAATTGTAGAAGCAAAATATAAGACTGGTAGATACGTTGGAAAATTATTGGAAGTTAGAGAAGAAGAGAATCGAGCTTTGTTTCAAGTGCTCGCTGTAAAGCGTCATCCAAACCAAGGTGACTTGCATCAACCTAAAAAAGCGGATGTGCCAATGTTTCATCAACGAAAAGCGCTCGCTTATTTAGAAAAATCATGGGTACCTTATAGTACAGTGAAGCCATTCTCAGGAGAAGTAGAGCCATATGACGCTTCCCTGCTTAAAGCTTGGTTAGAAGCGCAAGAAACACTTGAGATGGAGAAAACGGATTGGGCTAAACAAAGTCTTATTCATTTAAAAAGATTTGGCAACTGATTATCAAATTACGAAGTAAACGAAGAATTAACTGACTCGTTCTGATTGAATTGATCTGATTAGAAGGATCTTTGATTGTCTTTAAGAAAAACCTAGTCCAACAATTTGTTTGGACTAGGTTTTTTGTCGTTATTGCGCAAAAGCAGAGTGTGGAACAAACGGTGAAATAACAGATTGCAAGGCAGAGTTCTCTAGCTCTGTTAGCGGAACTAATGGCAAGCGAACACCTCCGCATGGAATTCCAAACGTTTTTAAAGCCGCTTTTACTGGCGTTGGATTTGGTGCCATAAAAAGGGCTTGCATAACAGGGAATAGTTCACTTTGCATTGAAGCTGCAAGCTTAACATCGCCTGACTCGAATGCAGAAATCATCTGTTTCATTTCTGTACCGATGATATGGGAAGCGACTGAAACAACACCCTTAGCTCCAAGTGAGAGCATAGGTAGCGTGAGTGAGTCATCGCCACTATAGACACTAAAATGAGGTGGAGATTGACGAATAATCGCCGATACTTTATCCATGCTTCCACTTGCTTCTTTTATTGCAAAAACATTTCTGTGGGTGGCGAGCCTTAAGGTTGTCTCAACACTCATGTCAACCCCTGTTCTTCCTGGAACATTATAAAGCATCACAGGAAGGGAGACCGCATCTGCAATCTGTACCATATGTTGATAAATACCTTCTTGAGAAGGTTTATTGTAATAAGGCACAACAACCATAATCCCGTCGGCACCTAATGCTTCAGCTTCTTTAGCCAATTCAATCGACTGTTGTGTATTGTTTGAACCGACACCCGCGATCACGTTCATTCGTCCTTTAGAATGAGCAATTGCTGTTTGCAAGAGTTGTTTTTTCTCCTCTGCAGTTAAAACAGGCGCTTCACCAGTTGTACCATTAACTACGAGCGTGTCCGTATGGTTATGGTGCAAATGGTCTATTAATGTAGTTGTGGCTTGTAAATCAAGTGAGCCGTCTTCAGAAAATGGCGCAATCATCGCCGTTACAATTTGTCCGAAATTCATAAAAAGTCCTCCTAGATGAACAGTGAAAGAGGAATAAAAAAACAACAATGAATGGCTCATTGCTGCATCTAGGCATAGATATGCCTATGTTGAGATAGCCCCCATACATACAATTGTATGACAGCACTGCTCTTATTCAGAAACAGCCCCAATAAGCAAATTAAATGGGTAATCGCTTATTTCGGCATCATCGCCTTTTTAGCCATTTCAACAGAACCCACTTCCTCCATGGCTATACTGATCGATTATGCGCCTCTACTCTTATAGTCTGTTCAGTTTATGGGTATACCATAACAAATTTCCACGGTATTTGCAATCATAACTTTCGACGATTGTATCGGTGTGCTTGGAGGCAATTAAGAAGCGAGTCCAACTCTTGTGAGCATTTCACGGTTTTAGAAGCCGTCATGCCAAATTTTTTCGCAATCATGACCATCTCACTGCGTTTTACTTCAATATCAATGTGAATCATTCTTTTCCACTCCGCTTAACGATTTTTTTCCTCACTGTATTATAGCTTGATTACGCAATAAGAAAAAGAAGTTAGCAAAACTAGTCAAATTAAAGGAAAGTTAGTCAAGATTCGACAGCATCACTTTGATTGCCAATTTTACTACTCTTTTGCCTTGATGCCATAGTCGGCAATCAATGATTCGTATTCCCGTGACCATAGTGAAAGTGTTAATTGTGCATAGCCATAATGAAGTTGTTGGTCTTCAAAGTCCGATTGTTCATTGGCCTCTTGTAACTCTTGAAGTGAAACGATGTATGAGTGGTGTAAATCTGGGAGCTGCGTAAAAGGATCTGGAGCTTTTAAGTTCTCTTGTATTAGCCTTCTTCAATAAAGATTATTG
>BAXC01000148.1 GCA_001310375.1 Bacillus sp. JCM 19041
ATTCCTCACGCTGAAATCTTAGAAGAAGCAGCACCTATCCTTGAAGAGCAAGGAATTGAGTTAGACATTCAAATAGCGCAAGACTATATCTTACCGAACATGGCGTTAGCTGATGGTGAAATCGACGCCAATTACTTTCAACATCGTCCTTATTTAAATAGCGAAGTGGATGAAAAAGGATATGAGTTCGCGGAAGCAGGCGCGATTCACGTTGAACCAATCGGTCTTTATTCTCAGGATTATGACGATTTAAACGATCTTCCAGATGGAGCAACGGTTATGATGAGTAATTCTGTAGCTGACCAGGGGAGAATTCTTTCGCTCTTGCAAGACTATGGCGTAATAACACTTGAAGATGGAGTTACAGTAGAAGCTACTGAAGCTGATATCGTAGAGAATCCGAAAAGCCTTGAGTTTGATATGGGACCAGACGCTGAGTTCTTGCCTCAAGCATATGAATCAAATGAAGCTGAAGTTGTTGCGATTAACTCGAACTATGCATTAGGTGCTGGGATCTCACCAGTAGACGAAGCAATTGCAATCGAAGATGAAGAAAACCCTTATGTGAATCTAATTGTTGTACAAAGTGGTGATGAGAACAATGAAGCGATTCAAGCACTTGTTGATGTGCTACGGTCAGATGAAATTAAAACATTTATAGAAGAACAATACGAGGGCGCTGTTATCCCGGCTGAATAGTGTATAAAAAAGCGATGGAACTCCATCGCTTTTTTTATTATGATAAATTGACGGGGGTGAGTACGTGAAAAAGGGCATGCGGTATTTATGTTATCCATACATGCGTGAAGCTGCTTCGACTGTCGATTTTGAAATCCGAACGGATTCACTTGCCGTTCGAATAGGACAAGCTGCTAGTTTAGTGGAAGTAGTGGAAGTGAAAGCTGATTTACTGGAGTTAACAGAAATGGCTTATCACTTAAATGGATCGGTAAGAGGAGATTTAGCTATTACAGAGGAAGATTTGAAGCGTTTAAGCTGGATGTATGATCGCTATGTAGCAGAAACAAAAGAATTAATTAAACAGTTTGTGCTTCCGCAAGGCTCACAAGCAGCGAGTGTGCTGCATGTTGCTCGTAGCGAGGCGAAAAAATCTGTGCGGGCGTTACATAAAGTGAGCCTGGAAAAAGAGGTGCCAAGCCTCCTTTTTGATTACACTCACTTATTAGCAAATGTGTTGTTTGTGATGGCGGTCTATGTTAATAAACAGCTAGGTGTAGAGGAAATTGTGTTTGAAAGCAAATCATACCCGAAGAAGAGGAGAAAATCTTAATGAATAAAAACGCTGTATATAACAGTCGCACTCAGCCTTGTGTTAGCCGCATGTGGGAGTAACGGAGCAGAGCAGGAACAGGACAATGCGCAAGAGCCAGGAAAAACAGAAGAAGAGTCTTATATGGTTAAAGATGCACGAGGTGTAGAACTAACGTTTGAAGAGCCTCCAGAAACGATTATTTCCATACTTCCAAGCAATACGGAAATTGTGTTTGCTTTGGGTCAAGGAGATAAAGTAATTGGGGTATCCGATACAGATGTTTATCCGGAGGAAGTACAAGACATTGAAGTCGTTGCTGAATACCAAAACATTAATGTCGAGCGTATGTTAGAGCTCGATCCTGATATTGTTTTAGGCTTTGAATACGGTAATAATGACATGGACTCATTAGAAGAGGTGGGTCTACCTGTTTATGCCATTGACGGTGCTTCCAGCATGGAAGATATTTTTTCTGATATCCAAGGAATTGCGGATGCTTTAGCTATTTCAGAGAATGGCGAAGTGCTTGTCTCAGAGATGCAAGAGGAATTGGACAAGATTACTGAAACTGTGGCAGAGGCTGATGAACGATCTGTTTATTTTGAAATAAGTCCGTCTCCGGACATTTGGACATTAGGTACAGGAACTTTTCAACATGAAATGTTAGAAGCTGCCGGTTTACAAAATGTGTTTGATGACGTTGAAGACTGGGTTGGTATTAGTGACGAGCAAGTGATTGAGCGCAATCCAGAGCTTATTTTCACGACCGTTCATTACACAGATGAAGACCCACTTGAAGAAATAAGCAATAGAGCAGGTTGGGACTCTATTGAAGCAATTGAAAATGATGAACTTGAATTAATGCCACCTGATATAATGGATCGCCCAGGACCAAGAATTATTGAAGCAGTAAGAATTTTGGCTGAAACTGCTTATCCAGATTTGTTTTAACATAAGATTATCTGTATGCCTTCTTTGGAATCGTTCATACTACCTTTATAACTACTGAAGGAGCGATGAAGCTTGAATCGAGAAGGTCATACATCAACCGAACATCATATGATGCAATATAAAAAGGGCGTTGGCTCATTTGAAGAAAAGATGCCAATTTTTGCAGAAAAGTATAATGAATTTACCGAACAATGTTTTAAAGAAGGAGCACTTTCTAAGAAACATAAGCAACTAATCGCTCTTGGAATGAGTATCCATGCACAAGACGAATACTGCATTATTTACCATACAAAAGGTTGTATTGACAACGGCGCATCCGAAGAGGAATTGCTTGAAGCCGTTTCTGTGGCGACGGCATTTGGGAGTGGCGCTGCACTTAGTCAAGGCGCAACATTGGTGCAAGAAGCCTACCACGAACTCGGTAAGAATATTCAATAAACAGAGCAAATAGAAGGAAGTATACGTTATTAGGTTTCAAGAATCGTCTATCAGGGTAAATAAAGAATAGAGCAGCTATTATGCGGCTTTATTTGCTTTGCTTGAAGCTTCGCCTCATGCTAGCATAAGGATGTTGGATAAAAAGAGACCAACGCTTAAAATCAGAGAGGATGAGGAACGATTCAGAACATGCAACTTTCCTACACGAGTGAAATGGAAAAAGGATTACAGCAACGACATGGAGTAAGCTATGCAGAATATGGAAGCAGTTTGGAAAAACGGCTTAAGATCGAGCAAGAGCGAACAAACGAACATGATGCTTGTAATCGGCTTGTTGAGTCGATCCAAACGAAGACCCTATAACGGTTATAAACAAACAAAGCCTGGTGCTACGAGCGCTAGGCTTTGTTTTTCGAGCTCGTTCTACTTTTCTCAGTCGGCGTCCTTGAAGTGTAAGTACATTTGTTATAAAATTAGAATGAGAATAGATTGATAATCATTAAAAAAGAATGCGAGGTCTGCTAAAAATAGCAAACTTGCTTAATTCATGGAGGGAATACACATGTCTGTACCAAATTTAAAGATTGAGAATCTACACGTCTCTATTGACGATAAGGAAATTCTTAAAGATTTTAGCTTAGAAATCAACGGTGGAGAAATCCACGCGATTATGGGACCGAACGGAACAGGTAAATCAACATTGGCTTCTGCGATTATGGGTCACCCAAAGTATGAAATTACGAGCGGGAAAGTTACAATGGACGGTGAAGATGTCCTTGAAATGGAAGTGGACGAGCGTGCTCGTGCAGGTATGTTTCTTGCAATGCAATACCCAAGTGAAATAAGTGGAATTACAAACGCAGACTTTCTAAGATCTGCAATTAATGCAAACCGTGAAGAAGGCGATGAACTTTCTCTAATGAAGTTTATCCGCAAAATGGATGAGAAAATGGATGTTCTTGACATGGATCAATCATTTGCTCAACGTTACCTAAACGAAGGGTTTTCTGGCGGGGAGAAAAAACGAAACGAAATCCTTCAACTTCTAATGCTAGACCCGCGCATTGCAATCTTAGATGAGATTGATTCAGGCCTTGATATTGATGCGCTTAAAGTTGTAGCCGAAGGTGTAAACCAAATGCGCGGCGAAGAATTTGGTTGCTTGATTATTACCCACTACCAACGTTTGCTTGATTACATTACGCCGGATAAAGTCCATGTAATGATGCAAGGACGTATTGTGAAGTCTGGTGGAGCAGAGCTTGCTGAACGTCTTGAAGCAGAGGGGTACGACTGGATTAAAGAAGAACTTGGCATTGAAGATGAGCGTGTGGACGCAAGCCAAAAAGCATAATAACCAGTTGTGAGCTTTAACGATAAAACAGCAAAGGATGGTATGTATGTCAGTTGAGACAAATGCAATCATCGGACTTGAAGAACTTACAAAGCGGTCCGAGTCGAAGAATGAACCAAAATGGCTAACTGAATTACGTGTAGCTGCATTAAATAAAATGGAAACATTAGAGCTTCCAAAACCGGATAAAACAAAAATTCATAACTGGGACTTTACTACTTTTACTCAAGATTTAGGGCAGTCAAAAGCCGTTACAAATATAGATGAGCTCTCAAGCGATATTCGTGAGTATCTTGATGAAGATGCAACAGGGAACAGTTTACTCGTACAGGATAATGCGCAGACGGTTTATCAAACAAATGCAATAGAGTTAGCGGAAAAAGGCGTCATCTTTACTGATATGGCAACAGCTGTCGTTGAGCATGGTGACCTTGTTAAAAAGTACTTGTTAACAGAAGCAGCTACGCCAGATGAAGATAAATTAATGGCGATGCACACAGCCCTAATGGATGGTGGCGTGTTTGTTTATGTACCTAAAAACACTCATGTTGATGTACCGCTTCAAACGTTATACGCAGTATCAGCAGAAAATGGCGGATTGTTTAACCATGTGCTGATTGTTGCTGAAGATAATAGTTCTGTCACGTATGTTGAGAATTATGCAGCATATGGTGTGGGAGCTAAAGTGGTTAATATTGTAGCAGAAGTGTATGTAGGCGCAGGAGCTCGCGTTTCATTTGGTGGCGTTGACACATTAAATGAAGCTGCAACAACATTTGTTGTCCGCCGTGGTCACGTTGGTCGTGACGGTCGAATTGACTGGGCACTTGGTCAAATGAATGATGGCGATACAATTGCAGATAACACAACGTACTTAGTCGGCGACGGTTCGTATGCTGATGCGAAACTTGTTACTGTTGGAACAGGCGAGCAAAAGCAAAACTTTACAACCCTGATCAAACATTATGGCAAGCATTCAGAAGGATATATCCTGAAACATGGTGTTATGACTGGACGCGCTCTAGGTATTTTTAACGGCATTTCTAAAATTGAAAAAGCCGCAACAAAATCTCACGGTGAGCAAACAGAGCGTATTTTGATGTTAGGCGAACGTGCGCGCGGTGATGCGAATCCAATTCTACTAATCGATGAAGATGATGTAACAGCAGGTCATGCTGCATCAGTTGGTCGCATCGATCCACTACAAATGTTTTATTTGATGAGTCGTGGATTATCTCGCGTTGAAGCTGAACGTCTTGTTATTCACGGGTTCCTTGAGCCAGTTGTTGCTCAACTACCAGTCGAGTCGGTTCGTAAACAGATGCGCAGTGTGATTGAGAGAAAGGCAAAACGATGAATGCGAAAGAGATAAAGAAGCTGTTTCCGGTTCTTGACCAACAGGTTAATGGAAGCTCTCTTGTGTATCTCGATAGTGCAGCGACATCACAGAAGCCGATTCAAGTCATTGAGAAGTTAGATGATTATTATCGTCGGTATAATTCCAATGTCCACCGTGGCGTTCATACACTTGGAACAATTGCGACAGACGAGTATGAGGGAGCCCGAGAAAAAGTACGGGCTTTCCTCAATGCGGAGGAAGTTACTGAAATTGTGTTTACGCGTGGGACAACCACTGCTTTAAACCTTGTTGCGCAAAGTTATGGTGATGATCATGTTGTTGAGGGTGACGAGATTGTCATCACGCCAATGGAGCACCATTCCAACATTATTCCTTGGCAACAACTTGCGAAACGAAAAGGGGCAGTACTTAAATATATCCCACTTCAAGCAGATGGTACGATTGATCTGGCTGATGTTGAAAAAACGGTCACGGAGCGCACAAAGATTGTTTCTGTTATGCATGTATCGAATGTGCTTGGGACAATAAATCCGATTGCAGAAATCGCAAAGATTGCTCATAAGAATGGAGCAATTATGGCAGTAGATGGTGCTCAAAGTGCGCCACATATTCAAGTAGATATAAAAGAGCTTGGCTGTGATTTCTTTGCTTTTTCAGGCCACAAAATGGGTGGTCCAACAGGGATTGGTGTTTTATATGGAAGAAAAGAACTGCTTGAAAAGATGGAACCTATTGAATTTGGCGGCGAAATGATTGATTTTGTCGGCTTGCATGATTCAACTTGGAAAGAGCTGCCGTGGAAATTTGAAGGAGGCACACCAATCATTGCTGGAGCAATTGGTCTTGGTGCAGCCATTGATTTTGTATCGGATTTAGGTTTTAATGAAATTGAGCAACATGAAAAAGAACTCGTTGACTATTCGTTTGAACGGCTAGCGGATTTAAAAGATCTAACGATCTTTGGTCCAAAGGAACGCGCTGGTGTTGTTACATTTCAACTAGGAGATGTACATCCCCATGATGTCGCAACCGTTCTTGATGCGGAAGGAATTGCTGTTCGTGCAGGTCATCATTGTGCACAGCCATTAATGAAGTGGCTAAATGTCGTTGCAACGGCACGTGCTAGCTACTATGTGTACAATACAAAAGAAGATATAGATGCTCTGGCAAACGGATTAGTCAAGGCAAAGGAGTATTTTGGCGATGTCTTCTCGTGATCTTGACACCCTTTACCGCCAAGTAATTATGGATCATTACAAAAATCCACGGAATCGCGGCGAGATTGAGGGCGATGCGTTAACTGTAAACTTGAACAACCCGACATGCGGGGACCGAGTTCAAGTTCAGATGGAAGTGAAAGATGGAAAGGTTGAACGTGCATTGTTTACGGGGGAAGGTTGTTCCATCAGCCTTGCCTCTGCATCAATGATGACCCAAGCCGTAAAGGGTTTGTCAGTAGATAAAGCATTAGCATTATCAACACTTTTTTCAGATATGATGTTAGGAAAAGACTATGATGAAGAGCAATTCGACTTGGGTGACATCGAAGCATTATCGGGCGTAACGAAGTTCCCAGCACGGATCAAATGCGCAACACTAGCGTGGAAAGCACTTGAGAAAGGTTTGGATGAAAATCATTCATCATAATTATTAGGAGGGATTCCGAATGGCGAAAAAAATGCCAGATATCGGTGAATACAAATACGGTTTTTCGGACCGCGATGTGTCTATCTTCCGTTCAGGGCGTGGATTGACAAAGGAAATTGTTGAAGAAATCTCTCGTATGAAAAGCGAGCCCCAGTGGATGCTTGATTTCCGCTTAAAATCTCTTGAACAGTTTTACAAAATGCCAATGCCTCAATGGGGCGGAGACATGTCAGAGCTAAACTTTGATGATATTACGTACTATGTAAAAGCATCAGACAAAACAGAACGTTCTTGGGATGAAGTTCCAGAAGAAATTAAAAACACGTTTGATAAACTTGGTATTCCTGAAGCGGAACAAAAATACCTTGCTGGTGTTTCTGCTCAATACGAATCAGAAGTTGTTTATCACAATATGAAAGAAGATCTTGAAGATTTAGGTGTTGTTTTTAAAGATACAGATACAGCACTTAAGGAAAATGAGGAGATCTTTAGAGAGCACTTTGCTACCGTAATCCCGGCTGCTGATAACAAGTTCTCAGCGCTTAACTCAGCTGTATGGTCTGGTGGATCATTTATCTATGTGCCAAAAGGTGTGAAAGTGGATACGCCACTTCAAGCTTATTTCCGGATTAACTCTGAAAATATGGGTCAATTTGAACGTACGCTTATTATTGCGGACGAAGATAGTTCTGTACACTATGTAGAAGGTTGTACGGCTCCTGTTTACACAACAAACTCACTTCATAGTGCGGTTGTTGAAATCATTGTTAAAGATAATGCTTATTGTCGCTATACGACAATCCAAAACTGGGCACCTAACGTATTTAACTTAGTTACGAAACGTGCAGTAGCTGATAAAGGTGCAACAATGGAATGGGTAGATGGCAATATCGGTTCGAAGTTAACAATGAAGTATCCTGCCGTTATTATGCGTGGAGAAGGAGCTAAAGGAACAATCCTTTCCATTGCAATTGCAGGTAAAGGACAACACCAAGATGCTGGTGCGAAAGTGACTCACCTTGCGCCAAATTGTTCTTCAACAATTGTGTCTAAATCGATTTCAAAACAAGGCGGGAAAGTGACGTACCGTAGGAATTTGTCACTTTGGTCGTAAATCGGATGGTTCGAAATCTAAAATTGAGTGTGACACGCTCATTATGGATAATGAGTCAACATCTGATACAATTCCTTACAATGAAATCTTGAACAATAACATTACACTTGAGCACGAAGCAACAGTTTCAAAAGTATCTGAAGATCAGCTGTTCTACTTGATGAGCCGCGGAATTTCAGAAGAAGAAGCAACTGAAATGATTGTAATGGGCTTCATCGAGCCGTTTACAAAAGAACTTCCAATGGAATATGCGGTTGAAATGAACCGTCTTATCAAGTTCGAAATGGAAGGCTCGATTGGGTAATAAGCTTTTAACCCCCTTATTAAGATAAGGGGGTTTTTTCTATAAAACTGGGCGTTACTCACTTAAAACGTCTTGTTTAGGTTGTTCAAGAATAAATGCAGTACAAAAATGAGGATTAAAAATCCAGCTCCAATTATGGGGACGTACTCTGTAAATGCAGCCACCATAAGCATCAAAGAAAATAAGATAGAAACAAATAGAGCAGAGTGATGAAGCAAAAATCAATGTCGATTTGTATTTACGCCGCCTGGTCATGTCTTCACTATATTTTGATTACATATGGAGAATCTTCCAATTGAAACATGTTTTTTGATCTATAGTGTTCGTTGCATGGTTATCGCATTTCGTTTGCTTTTGAGTTAGAATAAAGGAAATAAAGCTGGAGGGTTTTGAACATGATTTATATAGGTTTGACTGGATGGGGGGACCATTATAGCTTGTATGAGAGCACGAAGCCTACTGAAAAACTAGAAACATATGCGGGGTATTTTCCAATTGTCGAGCTTGATTCCTCCTTTTATGCCGTTCAACCTGTTTCTTCAATGGAAAAATGGATTAGAGAAACGCCAACATCATTCCAGTTTATTGTAAAAGCGTACCAAGAAATAACGGGTCATCAGCGAGGTGAGTCGCGGTACGAGTCTAAAGAGGACATGTTCGCTGCATTTAAAGAATCATTAGAACCACTCTTTCGAGCAGATAAGTTGGCAATGGTTCTTTGCCAATTTCCACCTTGGTTTGATGTGCAAGCAAAGCATGTCCATATGTTACGATATGTTAAAAAACAACTTCAAGATTATCCGGTTGCGCTTGAGTTCCGTCACCAGTCCTGGTTTGCACCAGAATTTAAAGAAAAGACACTTTCTTATATGAGAGAAGACAACTGGATTCATAGTATTTGTGATGAACCCCAGGCTGGTCCTGGTTCCGTTCCAACGGTACTTGAAGCGACTCATAAGGAAAAGAGTCTTGTCCGTTTGCATGGACGAAATGTACATGGATGGAATGGTCCGCGTCAAGGGGAAGCGTGGCGTGAAGTCCGTTATTTATATGATTATAATACAGTCGAATTAAATGAGTGGCTTGAGAATTTACAGCAATTAAAAAATCAAAGTGATGACGTGTATGTTGTATTTAATAATAATTCTGGTGGTCATGCAGCTGGTAATGCCCGGACCCTTATTGAACGAATGGACATTCATTATTCAGACTTAGCACCAAGACAACTCGATTTATTTTAGAAAGCGGGTCTCATACATGATGAGTGTTTTGCTTTTATTTGTTGGCTTTTTTGCTGCCGCTTTTGGTAGTTTGCTTGGCCTTGGTGGAGGAGTCATTGTTGTACCATCTTTGCTAGCACTTGATTATATCTTTTCGAATGCTGAACAAGTTTCTACTCAGACGGCGGCGGGCACATCACTTGCTGTTATGGTTGTTACGGGAATTTCATCCGTAATTGCATATGCAAA
>BAXC01000149.1 GCA_001310375.1 Bacillus sp. JCM 19041
TTGGTCGAAAGTCAATAGAAAAAGACACTCTATTGGTAAAGTGTCTTTTCTTAGGCATGATAGAAGCAAAGACTAAACCAACTAATAACAATAAAACACCGAACCAAGAAACGCTTGGTAATCGTTCTCCTATTATAAGAACCCCTAAAAGCGATGCCGTTAAAGGTTCTGCCAAAGCTAATGTAACGCCAAGTGATCCAGATATTCGTGATAAACCTTTCGCAAAAAGCAAATAAGCAATTGCTGTGCTATAACGCCAAGATGCAGAGCAACAACGATGCTTTGCCATTGGAATAACCAACTTATATCAAAAAAGAAAGAAATAGGTACTAATAATAAAGCGCTGAACGAAAAGACAATAGCGACAACTACATCAGGATCTTTTGCCTCAAGGAGATTTTTACTAAAAAGCGTATAAGTGGCAAAAGAGAAACCAGCTCCTAAAGCACATACGATGCCAAAAGGTCGAGGGAGATTGCATCATTCGCTCCTGTTGTCAGAAGAAAGCACCCCGTAATTGCTAGTGCTGTAGCCAGCCACCACTTTAATTTAGGAAATTTCCTATTTATCAACCATTCAAGTAATCCCGCCATAATCGGCGCACTGCCAATTGCTATCACAGTACCAGCAGCTACACCGGTAACAGAAACAGCAGTAAAGAAAAAAGGTTGGTAAGCAGCCATTGCAACTGTGCTAACAATTAAGGGAGTTTTTGGCCATGTACTCAGTTGAATTGGTTTATTCATTCGTTTTACAAGAAGAAGCAACAAGCCTCCTCCAATCGCCAATCGAATGGCACCAACTACCATTGGGTGAGCATCGCTTGGAAGGAACACTTGTGAGGTTCCTGTTGTTCCCCATAACACTGCAGCCAACAATACGAATAAAACCGCTAGTTTGCTCATTATGTATCATTCCTTCCGCCGTTTTCACTTTAGCAGAATAATCTGAATAAAACAAGCGAAATACGACCTGCAACGTTTATCGCTGCAGGTCGTATAATCAGTCTACATTAATGAATAATTTTCCGTCTGCTTTCTTTCTTGTTTCATTTCCAAATGAATCAACTGCTTTAACTTCAATAACGGCCCCATCCGCAACAACGTTGCTTGTTGCTGTATAATAGCCGACATAATAGCCATCTTCCATTTCCATCATTGGCAGTTCAGTCGCATTTGCCGTTGTATTCGTAAGTGGCATATGAATCATGAAAGTTGTGCGCAGTCCAGGCTCACTTTCAAATTCAATTTTCACAGATTCGCCAGCAGATAAATCTTTGTCTTCATCTGGTGTGAGATTCTCGATCACAGGTGCATTGTACTTCGCTTCTACTGATACAGACTTGGATGATTCATTCCCAGCGAGATCAACTGCGACAACTTCGATATCATTTGATCCGTTATCGAGTAAGATTCGTTTTGAGTAATGACCATCTTCTATACTGGCTGTCTGACCATTGACTTCTACATAATCAAGATTCTCATCTGTTACTGTACCTTCCACTGTTACTGTTTCACGATTGATCTTATCTCCGTTCGCAGGAGAATCGATTGTTAGTTCTGGTGCGATTGTATCAAGTGTTACTGTAACGATACCAGATTCACCAATTTCAGTACCGTTTAATACCGAGACGGCTTGTAGTTCGTTAATGCCTTCGGTTAATGTGATTGGCAATACGAACTCGCCATCGGAACCAACTTCATCCGTCGCAACTTCTTCTCCATTGTTACGAAGCGTAATTTCCGTGGTAGGGGAAGCAGTACCTTCAACAGTGAGTTCGGCTTCATTTGTTAAAAAGTCTTCAGCTGGTGAAGTGATGACCGGTGCACTTACTTCATAATCAACACCAGCTCGAATCATGTAGTTTCCTTCTGCGGCAGGCGTTGGACTCCAACTTCCATTAACATATTGATAGCTTCGCTCTGCAAGAGGACCGTTTTCATCCGTCGCGAGACTGGTGTGTTTGGATTTGCTTGTGTTTGTATATACACCATGTAAAAATCACCGCTAACTTGAATGGTGTGTTCAGACAAATCAACGACAGTCCACTCTCCGTTTCGTAACGCTTCAGCTTCGATTGGACCAGCTAATTTATCACCTGGTAGACCATTTTCTCCAGATGCATCCCACACTTCAACCGCAAATTCTGTCCCTCCTGGAACTGGCCATTCAGTATCCCAGAAACGGAAAATACCTTCTGTTACAATTGCTGTTTCTTTGTCATCTGGTAAAGACATTTTAACAGCCCAGCCATTGCCTGCTTCATAGAAAGCTCGTGCATTTTCAGCTGTTCCATCATCATATCCGATCTCACCACCAGGGATCGTGTAAAATGGTTCCAGTTCGACTGTTAAATTACGATCTTCTGTTACAGATAGAGGAACATCAGCAGCATGATAACCACGAGCAGTGACTCGCAATGTATACTCGCCTTCATAACTCGAGAATGAAAAGGATCCTTCAGAGTCTGTTTGGACAGGTGTCACATTCGCATCTTCCACCAATAATAGTGTTGCACCGTCAATTGGTTCACCGGTAGTTTCATTTATCACTTGTCCAGTTGTTTCATACGAAACGAGTTCTTGAAGCATAAAATTAGCAGTTGTTGTACCGTCAGCTTCAATGTTTATAACCTGTGATTCAGGGTGATATCCATACGCACTTGCTTCAGCCGTAAACTCACCTGCACCGTGGAGTAATGTGAATGTGCCGTTAGCTGGGTTGGTTTGAACGGCACGACCAGATTCTTTTACTTCAACCGTCGCTGCCAAAGGTAAAGCTTGAGGCCCAACTTTATTGTCGATGTCCCCTTCTACTTCGTCTGACAATTCAGGTGTAATTGTTGCAGGATTGACTTTCTCTTTAGAGAAACTTCTCATCACTAACTCCAAGCCCAACGTTATTAAGCGCAACCCCTAAATTAGGATTTGCCGCTGGAGGTTTAAGACTGGTCCCAGAGTTAATAGATACATCTGAAAGGGCAACATCATCGATATAAAGCCCGTCCCGTACAACACTAAAATCAGTTGTTAAGTTGAAGCCAATATAAACACGTTCTCCAGAGTAATCGGCCAAATCAATTTCTGCCTCTTCCCAATCAGCAGTTAAGCCATTCATGCGCTCTAATTGTGTCCAATTCTCCATATCTGTTGAGATGAATACATGTGCAAAATCGTAGTTTGCCTCTAAATTAAACCAACGTTTGAACTGCAAATAAGCAGGTCGATCTGGCAAATCGATTGGAGGCATAACGAGTGTTGCATTTGTATTATTTCCATATTGACCAGAGAGATTTGTTGCATAGACATGTTCACCAGAGGCAGCGGAATTTGGTCCCGACGTTGGAACGCCCCATTCCCAGCTTGAGTTTGGCCAAAAACTTGCCACCCAGCTGGCTCCACTTCAAAGTCTTCGTAATAACCAACGCTGATCCCTTGTAACACTGGGATCACATAGGTTTCTGTGACAACTTCATTTTGCCCAAAGTCTGTTATGGCAAAAGAATAAGTGAGTTCATCGCCAGCAATGTCTTCTCCAGGAATCGTAACTGAATAAGTACCTGATTCATAATCTCCAGAGACACGCTCGGCATTGATTGAAACATTCTCCCCATCTGTACTTGTGAAAGTAAGAATAACTGAGGAAACTGATACATTGTCTGAAGCTTCAATTGTAAGTTTTAAATCCATTCCCTCATATGTCTCACTAGGAGGTGTGTGCTCATAAGTAGGCTCCTCGGTATCGTCACCTTCTTCTGTTACTTGCCCTGAAAGCGTCCCAAGTCCATCAACAATGGAGTTTACTGCATCATAAGCATTTACTAAACCATATCCATAACCGTGGTTTGGTGATTCAGGATACGTAGAATCAGTTAATGGAATAGCCGTATTTAGTAAGATTTCTTCCATTTCATCCACGGTTAAATTGGCATTTGCCTGTTTTAATAACGCAACCACCCCAGATACAGCAGGGCCGGCCATCGATGTTCCATTCCAACCTCCTTCATAGCCACTTCCTGGAACAGTCGAGCGGATATTAACCCCAGGTGCAGAGATGTCCGGTTTAATCTCATCATAAGGTGATGGTCCCCTTAATGAAAAACCAGCTACAACATCATTAACATCGGTTGCTCCAGTAGCAAAAGATTCAGGATAATTAGCAGGCACAGCAACGGATCCTGGTCCTCCTGGATTACCGAGCGTTGTATTTCCGGCTGAAAATTCCGGGAATATTTCGGCGGCACGCCAGTTTGTGACAACGTCTCGATACCATTCGTCTAGGCCGGGGCCTCCTCCCCAAGAATTGTTGACGACATCTGGTGCTAAATCAACACGAGTGTTTCCATCTTCGTCTGTTGGAGCTAAAATCCACTCAGCAGCTGAAAGGAGACTAGCATCTGTAGCACCACCTGATGACGTAAACGCTTTAACGGCAATCCACTCGGCGCCCGGTGCTACACCAACTTGATTCGCACCATCTGGTTCTGCGCCAACCATCGTTCCAGTCACATGTGTTCCATGACCATTATCATCGTAAGCTTCCTCTTGGCCAGCATCAGTCGCGTCAAAAAATGAAAACCCATGCTCTACTTCACCAGTCAAAGGATCGTACCCTCGATATTGTTCTTTTAAGCCAGGGTGGTCCCACTGTGCCCTGTATCAATGCTTGCTACGACAATCCCCGAACCATCAATCCCCATATCCCAGACTTCAGGAGCTCCAACTCTTTCAACATTCCATTCTACATTTTCGATCGTAGATTCAATTTTCTCTGCGTCTTCTGTAACGGTTGTATACAATGTACGTTCTTCGTTAGGAAGAATCTTCTCAACTGAATCAAACGTGGCTAATTTCTCGGCAATTTCTTTTGTTGCAGTTACCGCCATGCCATTTACGATAAAGTATGAAGTAAACTCTTCAACATCACCATTGTCGATACCTTGTTCCAAAAAAGCATTAACATCTTCTTGCGATGTTAATGCCGTTTCCTTCAATTCTGATACGACTGCTGAACGCTGCATATTTAGAGATTCATGCTTTGATAGAGAAGAAGCGCTTGCTTTCGCTTCTTCAGCAACTGATAGCGTGTCTGCTTTTTCAGCAAATTTCACTAAAAACGTTGCCTTTTCCTTATCTTCAAATAAATCTAGAACCCGCTCGTTGACTTTTTCATCAGAATAAATCGTTGAACTTCGTAGTGAGTCATGAATTGATCCTTGTCCATTTGCGAAAGTTGGTGTGCTTAAACTAAATACCATTAACGATGCGGCTGCAATAGTGAAACTTTTTTGCTGAGTCCGTCTTTTCAAATTCATTCCTCCCTATTCTTAAGTTACTCTGATCTTGTCGTATGCCCCCTTTTTCTATGCTAATCGATGCCGATTCTTGGAAGATGACCTTAGTATAATGATGAACCAAGCCGAAATGTTGTCGTAATTTGTCATTAAATATCACGTGATTCCAAATAATCAATTAATTGATGCTTTACTCTTTGTTTCCCAACCGCACAAAGTCCCTTCTTTCCTTTAATCCCCTCTTTTTTGTTATTAAAGTCTGCTTATAAAGGCGCATTCTTGGATGAATGATCAAAAAAAAGATTCTTTTCTCATAGATTTATTCCATAATAAGTAAAGGAACAAATGAATATACAGTTTTAAAAGGGGAATAAACACTCTTTTTTTGTCATAATACTAAAATAATTGTCTTTTTTATCCAATTAATTCAGTCAGAAAAAAAAGAATCTTTTTAGACTCTAAAAAAGTACAATGTTTATTATCACAACAAAAGTCTGACTAAGTAAGGATTTAGTCAGACCATCACGATCTTTTCTTGTTTTCGGCAAACAACACATTACATGTTTAGTCTTCTTGCCATAATCTTTTATTAACAAGAGGACCCAAATAATAAAGATGCGTACTTTCAATTCCATCGGTTCCACCACCAAGAATTGTTTTCACGTCATCGTACAAACGGTTTGTTTCTACAAATACCCCAGCTTTATTTGTATAAGGCTCCGCTATATAAAACGGCTGTGTTAAATAAGCTCTAACTGTTTTCCACGAGTATAGACAATTCGTTCATTATCGGGGAGCATATGAGTACCTCTAATCGCATATAACGCAAGGAGTTCTCGGTATCGACGTAAGAATTTTACTGATTGACTCATAAGTATACGCACTTCTTCATCAAGAGCTAATTCATCAGAGATCGAATACAACGGATGGATTGCAGGATAGAACTTGCGAGCAACAAGTTCAGCATCAAATTGCCAGACAATGTCTAAAGGTCCAAAGGGAAGATCATCATCAACCGCATCCCCCTGTAAATCCATTAGGAAAATGGTTAGACTCGCGAGCTGTTGTTGTCTTGAATCACTAGTAAGATCTTCTAATTCACCGGAAACCACGTGAGCACGATCTACAACAAGTAGCGTATCCAACCCAGCTAATCCTTCTTCAAAACAAGTGGCTGTCGCCTCAATTGAATTTGTAACAAGATCCGCTTCTCGAAGTAAATCAACGAGCCCTGCATCTTCTTGTTTCGGCTTCAGAACAACCGTTTTAAATGATTGTTTTTTTAGCTATAAAACACTTCGGCAAGCAAAGCAAGTTGCCCCATTCCCGGTCTTGCAAGCAAGCCAACTGTTCGATTTTTAAAGAGTGGGGCGAATAAATCAATTGCTTTAATGCCGGTTTCAATCATTTCAGCGCTGTTCTCATGTATTATAAGTTCATCAATGCTACATTTTGCAAGCGACGCGAGTAATACAAGTGTTTTTACTTCTGCACGAGCAATAGGAATTTTTCCTGTACAAAGATTAGATACAGTTGCTGGACGTAAGCCAACCGACTTTGCCGCTTTCGTTAAATTAGGTACTCGCTTTCTTAAAAGCGGTACGTTTAAACGAATCGATTCCATGCGCTTCTCTTCCTTCCTTTTTATACAATTGCTTGATTAGGCAAAAACGCATGGACGCCCTTATTCCCATTTACAATTTGAGTAATCCTTAATTGCACGGTCAACGATGCCCAAGCGCTTGCCTCGGATCGAGTAAAATGATACAACTCCATCATCCAATCAAGCATATCGTTTAAAGCAACCCACATTGCCTCATCAAGGTCTTTATTAAATGCCATTGTAACAAACCCTTTTTTCGTTTGTGCCCGTGGCGCTTAACCTCGATGTCTTTTCGAACGTTAAGTGTTACGTTTACACGATCCATTGGACACTCGAGTGCTGGTCCACTTACTTCACCATCTCCCTGAACCGCATGTCCATCACCGATAGAAAAAAATGCCTCATCAACAGAAATCGGCAAGTAAAGAGTGCTTCCTGCCTGGAGCAAGTTACAATCGATATTCCCGCCACAGTTCCGAGGTACAAATGTCGTATGCGCACCCGATTTATTAGGAGGCATACCCATAATACCCATGAAAGGTGCAAGTTTCACCTTATGGTTAAAGTTCCCAAACTGACTTTTCGCTTCCATTTTATCACGATCAAGCAAGAAATCGAGCATTGCTTCTGGTTCGTTTTCAATAGACAATTGCTTATTGCACTCACTTGGAAAACCACCTCCTGAAGCCCAGCCCCATTCCCCAGGAATAATCTCATTAATTGTCACTTCAAGTGTATCTCCTTGCTTGGCTTCTTTAATGGCTATCGGTCCAAGTAATGCGTGACCAAAATGAGGTGCCATTCGTTCTTCATCCACATCGGTCCAACGGATACGAGCTGCTCCAAGTTCTGCTCGTTGTTCTTTGCCCCAAGCAGAATCAAGTGTTTTACATAATACCGTATCTCCTGATTCAATTGTTAAAGCAGGTTTCATTTCACGACTAAAGAAATTGTGAAGTGTATGTCTTGCTGGTTTAAGATGATGTACAGTCATAATCAATCACCCTTTCTCTTTGTTACTTCAAAGAGTAATTTAAATTACTTCTAGAGTCAATTATTTTATCAGAAAATAAAAAAACAGGTGAAATCCACCTGTTTTAAGATGATATATTCGTTTTTAATAGACGACTTAAATAATTGGCAATTTCTAGCATTCCGTCCTTGCCTGATCTTGCTTCCGCATCTGAATTGTAATTCGTATTTGTATTAATATCGTACGTGTATAACAAGCCATTTTTATCTTTAATACATTCGATGCCAGCGATTTGAATGTTATTCGCTCGTAGCATATCAGCATAATTCTCAATGATGTTATTCGAAAACGAAGCATCAATTTCAAATTTAGCAGCGGGTTCTTCTCCAACTGGACAATAAAGGTCTTCAATAGAACAAGCATCCGCAGGACAAAGTTCAAATCCTTCCGAAGTATTAACTTTTACTGCATAAATAAATGTTCCATCTACAAATTCACAGCGGGTGATAATCGGCTCTTCTGATTCAATGTACTGTTGCAATAGCGTGATGCCATCGACCGGCATTTCAAATGCATTACTATAAACATACTCTGCTAAAGCTTCTGTTGAACGGAAAAGCTGTACACCAAGCCCTTTGCCAGCTCGATTATGTTTTGTTATGAATGGTTCGCCAATAAAAGCTTTACTCGCCTCAATCAGTTCCTTTTTACCAACTGCAACGATCGTTTTCGGTATGCGAATACCAAACTTCTCAAGCTCCATATATTGAGCTGCTTTACTTAACTCAAGCTTAAGCGCCATTGAACCATTCACTACTGTTCTTCCATGGCGTTCGAGCCAAGCCAAGATCGCACTAGCTAACTCTGGTGCATATCGATGATTACGTGTATGTGAAGAAGCACTCATCCGATTATAAAAAATGCCTTCTGGCGGCACTTCATTTAAGTTCACGATCCCACTCGCTAGATGCCAATTTTCATAAGGTACGTTTAATTCTTCAAAATGCTTAAACAATGGGCTGTCCATTCATCATTCTCATGTATAACATAAATCTTCATGTATTCTGCCTCCTTGCATGCATCTCAAAATTTAATAGGTGTAGTCTTTAGTATTATGTAAGTTTTTTCTACCTTTAGGGAAAAACTTATAGACATGTATAAGAAATATACTTTTCATAAAAAAGCCAAGTAGATTACCTTGGCTACATTCAATCACAATGTCAACGGTCTCTATCTCCCAATAACAGTTTACAAGATAAGCATGCGCTCTTAATTCAAAAATAAATTCCTATAAGAACATCTGCGATCAATTAGACAAATCTATGTTGTGAAAGACTTGTTGCACATCTTCCAAATCTTCAAGTGCATCAACCATTTTCTCAAACTGCGCTTGCGCATCTTCTGGTAATTCAACGTCGCTTTGTGCAAGCATCGATAATTCAGCTACTTTAAATTCTTCTATGCCAGCTTCACGAAAAGCTTGTTGAACAGCTTGGAACTGATCAGGTTCCGCATAAACAATTACGACTTCATCTTCTTCAAGAATATCTTTTGCATCAACATCTGCTTCCATCAATATTTCTAGTGCTTCATCAGCTGTTTTTCCTTCGAATCCAATGACTGCAGTTGCATCAAACATATACGCTACAGATCCGCTCACACCCATGTTGCCACCGTTTTTGCCGAATGCA
>BAXC01000150.1 GCA_001310375.1 Bacillus sp. JCM 19041
TTTGCGCCGTTCTCTTGGCGACTTTCCTATCATACCAACACTCATTTAAAAAGTCAACAACTTTTTTTTGGTGGGCCTGAGTGGACTCGAACCACCGACCTCACGCTTATCAGGCGTGCGCTCTAACCAGCTGAGCTACAGGCCCTCATCTATGTATGTTAGAATAAATTGGAGCGGGTGATGGGAATCGAACCACATCATCAGCTTGGAAGGCTGAGGTTTTACCACTAAACTACACCCGCAATATATCAATAAAGAAAATGGTCGGGAAGACAGGATTTGAACCTGCGACCCCTTGGTCCCAAACCAAGTGCTCTGCCAAGCTGAGCTACTTCCCGTAATGGCGCGCCCGAGAGGAGTCGAACCTCTAACCGCTTGATTCGTAGTCAAGTACTCTATCCAGTTGAGCTACGGGCGCATTATTTGATTTAATCAGCTTTTATATCTCGCTGACGACAAGTAATAATATAGCATATAATATTTGTACAGGCAATACTTTTTTATCAAAAAGAATGTAAACGGAACTCTCACTCTATCTATCAAAGAATTATGAATGTAACCATGTTATTTACCTTGCATTATATCCAACATTTAAGATGGTAACGCGCTTTACAAATTAATTATTGCTTCAGTAAAATTAAATCTAAATTATTATTTCCTCACAAAAAGGAGGTGTCAAAAATGAAGCGTCTCAAAAGCATTTGCATTGTACTTACTAGTTGCCTAATTACTGTCGCTTGCACTTTTTCTAATAAGAATTCACCGTTCGTTGATTGGGCTCCAAAAAAATTTGTATTAACAGATACAAAGGAAACTCCCTCATTTAGGCTAAACGAACCCCATAAATTAGATTTATCTTCTTATAGTAGAGAACCATCAGAATGGGGGGAGTTCGTCACTGGAGTTAAAACAAAGTTAGACACAAATGAAAAAGTTCTCGCACTCACCTTCGACGCTTGCGGAGGCCCCTTTGGCAGTGAAATCGATCACGAACTAATTGAGTTTCTAGTTAATGAAGAAATTCCATCCACTTTATTCGTAAATGCTCGCTGGATTGATGAAAATAAAGATACTTTTCTTGAGCTCGCGACCAATCCACTATTTCAAATAGAGAATCACGGAACAGAGCACAAACCTTTATCTATTAACGGAAGAAGCGCTTGGGGCATTCAAGGAACAACCTCTCCAGAAGAAGCACTTAACGAGATTATGATTAATCAGCAGCTAATTTTCCAACTAACCGATAAGTACCCTACTATGTTTCGCTCTGGCACCGCATATTTTGACGATGTTTCCGTTGGTATGTTAACTGAATTAAACTTAAAAGCGGTCAATTATTCTCTTCTTGGCGATGCCGGGGCTACATATTCTGCTAAGCAAGTGGAAAATGCATTAATTGATGGGGCACGACCAGGCGCCATTGCTTTATTACATATGAATCAACCAAAAAGCGGCACAACCGAAGGCATTAAAAAAGCAATTCCTCAATTATTAGAGCAAGGGTTTTCATTTGTTCAATTAACAGATTACCCTTTGAAATAGTTAGATTACACAAAAAGCGCTACCCCCATTTCAACACAATAGACAATGAACAACAGTCTGCCCCTCCAGATATCGCCGGTGACTGCAACCGGAAAACAACACCCGTTGGAGAATATTGGATATCAGCCACTACGGTTAAACCAGGAATTGAATGTATAAGCTGTTGCACTAAAACCTTATTGCTTTTTTGCGCCGCATCCATTAACTGATAAGCAAAAGTGCGATTTTCTAATTGTTTAAGAAGAATTTGGCTTTGCTGCAATAAGTACTCTGTTTGTTGGACAGATTGACTTAACTCAGATGTATCTATTGGTGGGAATTGTCTTACTTCGCGTTGAAGAGGCGACCAATAGCGTGCTTGCCAATTAAGATTATACATAAAAGCCTCCTTTAAGAGGGAATACATTAAATTATGCAGCAACGCTCGGCAATGAAACAAAACTCATTTTTTATAGATCACAACAAAACCAAGGGTTAACCCTTGGTTTTTGTATTATAGATTAATACGGTTGAGAAGACTCAAACTTCCACGGGATTTAACTCCCACTAGGCCTCAATTAGGTGCATCCGTGTTAATGCCTTCATTCCCTTGTTTCATTGTACGCAGTTACACGTTTTTCTTACATTATCACTCATTTTTAGATGCGTGAAGAATTGGTGAACCTAAAATATCCTTATTCTCCATAGTTATAAGTCCAATTGTAATTATACCCCACACTCCACAAACGAACATTAATTATAATTACCATAAAATAATTCGTTTTTATATTACAACCTTGACCTATATTTATTAGACGCTTCTATTCTCTGTCATATTAATACCTTCTCTTGCTGCATCTATGAAGGCAGAGATTATGGGTGAAAGCCACTTGTCTTTATGCCATAACATCTGTGTATATACTTGTAAGTCTGGAATGTTCCATGGAAGTGCTATAAGTTGACCACGTTCTATTTCATTTTCCACAGTCTTTACTGGAAGAAAGGCAATACCTATCCCAGTAATTGCGCATTGTTTTATAGCTTCAGCATTTTGGAACTCTAAATACGTAATACTATCAATTCCCTTTTCTCAAATGATCGATCAACATATTTCGATATGTACAACCCTTTCAATTGACGAGAAATACTTCTTCTTGAAAGTCTTTAAGCCTTAGCATGGTAGTTTGAGAGATGATGGTCAGGAGCCACAAAGAAACCAAAATGTTCTTCCAGTAAAGGTTCTACTGTAAGTCCCGTTGAAAGAACAGGTTCGTCTAAAATAAAAACGACATCGGCTTTACCATCGAAAAGCGTTTGTTTGAGTTGCTGATTTGGAACAGAACGGAAAATGAGTCTAACTTCAGGAAAGCGCGAACGAAATAATTGAAAAACAGCGGGGAGCCTATAGGCACAAAGGACTTCATTGGCACTTATCGTTAGAGTTCCAGTTAAATTCCCGCTATTATGAACTACACTTCGGGCTTCCTCCAATTTATCAAGAACGCTTTGAATATGAGTTAAAAAACGTTTCCCCGCTGTCGTAAGAACAAGTTGCTTACCTAACGATCAAAGAGGCGAACACCAAGCTCATCCTCTAAAGCTTTTATTTGCATCGTTACATTAGAAGGGACGTAGTTAAGTGCTTCAGCTGCACGACTAAAATTTAAAGTGGACGCAACTGTACGAAAAGTAATCAATTGGCGAATTTCCAAAACTCTCTCTCCCTTTTACTTTCATTATTTTTGAAGATAGCTTTGTTTTACATTCACTTCCATTGAATTTACCACAGGTCTATACTAATTAAAAGAAACAGTTTCATGTTTCTTTTATATTGAAGGGAGATACTATACAATGAATTACGATATTTTCAATCTCAGAAACGTAACTTTACAATCAGGAGAGACGTTACCTAATGCTTTTCTTGCTTATAAGACTTATGGAAAAATGAATGAACGGAAAGATAATGTCATAATCTTTCCAACTGCTTTAGGAGACCAGCATGATCAAACGAATGGTTAATTGGAAAAGGAATGGCTCTAGATCCGGATAAATATTTCATTATTGTTCCTAATCTCTTAGGAAATGGTTTATCTTCATCTCCTAGCAACACGCCAGCCCCATATGATAGGGCAAATTTCCCTAAGGTATCTATCTATGATAATGTTACATTTCAACACCAACTGGTAACAAAGAAATTTGACATCAAGAAAATTTCTCTTGTTGTAGGATGGTCAATGGGTGGTCTTCAATCATATCAATGGGGAGCCATTTATCCTGACATGGTCGAACGAATTGCACCTATCTGCGGTGCCGCCAAGACTTGGTCACATAATTACGTGGTCTTAAATGGCTTAAAAGCTTCACTTACAGCCTCAGTAACTTCCAATGAATTAAATAAGTTGACTCCTGATGACATGCGTACCGTCGGTCGTGTCTATGCAGGATGGGGTTTGTCACAGGCATTTTTTAGAGAAAAGCTATATCGTGAGATGGGATGTGACTCATTGGAAGATTTTGTAGAGAATATCTTGGAAAAAAGCTTTATGAACATAAATCCACACAATTTCCTAACCATGTTATGGACAGGACAAAACGCAGATATTAGTGCTAATCCCATCTATAAAGGAAACTTCGAAGAAGCACTTCATAATATCAAAGCTCATGCATATGTCATGCCAGGAAAAACCGATTTATTCTGTACTGCGGGCGATAACGAGTATGAGGCAAAGCATATACCAAATAGTGCTTATATTCCTATCGATTCAATTTGGGGACATTTTGCCGGTCGTGGTATCAACAGTGCCGATAATAAATTCATTAATGACAACCTAAAAAGCTTGTTAGCGCTTCGTGCAAACAGATAGATAGTCATTAGGTATTCATAAATCTCTAATAATGAAAAGATGTTATGTGCTTATCCTTTTAAAAGGTGAGGGGTATATTTTTGATTACTGTATTCAAATAAACAGAGTGGTATGAATCTCTCGCTAAAGCCACATTTATATTGCAAAAAAATAAAAAAGCACCAAGCCTTCTAAGCCTTATTACTCCTATATTTTTCTTATCGGTGTTATCTCCTTCAAACACGCGCACTACTTGCACTCATTTATGCCACTTTCATACTAATTCAGTCATTTTCAAAAAACGTGGTGAATATTTGGTGAACCTATTAATCCTCAAGTTATCAGCTCTCAATGATTTATGAAATATATCACTTACAAATGCACCTCCTAATTAAATTATTTAATGAAAAGTATTTACATTTTTGGTGTCTAGGGTGATACAAATAAGACCGAGCAAATATGTCTTATAATTAAGTATCAACAACTTCTAACTTCTACATATTTGAGTATACAGTAAAAAATAATTCAACATGATGTCTACTTTTAAAGTATCGTGATCAACCGTAAAATTTCAATCCCGATTGATTGCTTACCAATAAAAAAGAAAATTATAATAATCACTTATATATAACAGTAAATATGGTGTTATATCCAGAAAGAAAATGCCCTTCCTATATTTATTAGGAAGGGCATTTTTAGTTTTATGGAATATCACGCCTGTGCTAAATTCCACCAATAACTAAATACAAACTTCCTCTTGTACAATGTAAGTTACCACACCAACCTATTATTGAGTGATTATTAGTTTCTGATTCAATCCTTGTTCAAAATTTGAACCTCGTCCTGTGAGAAAGTATTCTCTGCATAAATTCCTCCCCAATCACAGAGTGTTTTCAAAACGGGCTTCAATGAATATCCAAGTTCGGTAAGGGAATATTCAACTTTCGGAGGTACTCGTTTATACATCTTTCGATTAACTAAACCGTCTTTCTCCAATATGTTTGTATCTGACATTTGATAAAACACGTTCCGTTCATCTAGAAAAGAATCTGATTGTATCATGTATTCTTTCAAGTTCTGTCTACGTTCCTCAATCGCTTCATTTGAATTAATCACGTTGATATAGATAGGGATAAACCCCGACAAAAATTGTTCAGCCAATGGCTGAGACATGTTCTTTTCTACCTCTGGGACATTAATTTGTTTCGTCCTTTTTTTAAAACGATCAAATAGTTTCAAGCTTCTCTCTCCTTTCTGGTTAATGTACGTTAAAAAAGATGTTACCTTTTGCAACATCAGTCGAGGAGACGCATTTTCCAAATACACTTTTTCATCCCTACGATTGCCATTCGGTAGATACGAAACTTTATAAAAGGTATACCGATAAGTGGCATACCCTTTTTTTCGTTCCCCTTCTACAACTAACATAGTCCATCGGCTTAACTCCTTCACATACAATACAGAAGCTGAACCGACCGTAAATCCTAAATTCAAGAATCGTTCATCCATTGTATTGTAGTGTTTGAGCATAAAAAAGACCACTATCCTTTCTCTGATGTGGTTAGGTCTTGAAACAAGATATATTTGAGTCCTTCCGACTCTTCTCTGTATGATTCATCGTCATCCTCATGAACAAGAAAATGTGCTTTCACATTCTTTAATACATTATCGACAACCATTTTTACATCGACTACAAACTGTTCATAGACCCCTTTGGCAATATACTGAACATGTTCTTTCATTCTTTCAATCAATTGCTCAGCTACTTCTGTAAACCTTGATTATCTAATTGATCTTCCAATTGCGAACGATTTAATAAGACTTGATTCATATTAAACACCTTTCCTTTCTTGTTCATATTATACATACTGAATAACCTTCCGTGAACAATCTTCATCCTCTTGAACTTGGAAGGTAAAACAATGGTTATATCCCATATGATTAACGACTATGTGAATAGGTTCACCATGTTCCAATCCTCTTGCTTGATCAATTGCAAATTCTGATATCATTCCCGCAAATGCATAATATTGTGTTCGTCAAGTTTTGCATAAAACCCTAAACCTTGAATAGTCGGTTCAC
Organism: Bacillus sp. JCM 19041; assembly: GCA_001310375.1. GTDB lineage: Bacteria > Bacillota > Bacilli > Bacillales > Bacillaceae_D > Shouchella. Next base: position 6,447 of record BAXC01000150.1, read on the forward strand.
TCAATTCAAACCTTCCTTTCTATTTAAAATAATAAGTGTCAAACCAAAGTTGAATAGTGACTATACCGCTTTCTTCCTCCCTTTCTTATACAGTAAAATGATATTGATAGCTTCTATCCTCCTTCCAACATTATACCTGTATTGGTTCTTCTATATCAGTGTGGCGTGTATATTCAGCAACTTGTCAAAGATTCGTTCCAAAAATGTTTGAATGTTATGTTCGCCTAATACATCACTCAATGTGCTTTTGTTTAATAAATCTATAGGTGTCATGCTATTACCCTCGTTTCATTGTTTTCCTTTTAAAAACCTCACTCAGATGAAGCTGATAAAGTTACAAATACACTTCAATTAAAGCTTTCAACAAAAAAAAAAACAGAAACTTTGAGAAAGTTTCTGTTTCTTATAAAGTATAATTTTAATTAAGTAGTTTTTCTCTTCCAAACAAAAATTGAGAATGCAGATAACGCTATAACGCTTAGACCAACTGAAGATAAAAGCCAAACTGATTGCTGTTGTTCTTGTTGGCCACCTGCAAAACCACTAATTGTTTCATCTCCCTTTTCAACATCATCGTAACGATCTTCTAAGATGGTTTGGAAATCTTCTTCTGTTAAATCTTTAACTTCATCTTGTGGTTGCGTTGAAATGACTTCTTCCTCTAGAAGTCTTATCATGTCACTATCTTGATCTAAGGCATAATAAAATCCAGTTGGAAATTCATGAATGAGTATTTCATTACCCTTAAGCTCAGTAACATCTGCTGCCAAAGTTAATGGGTAACCAAAACCGGATATTTCAAATTGCCCATCATCGCTTTTTCGTAATTTTATACCATTGACTGCTTTATCATCTTCATATACTACCACTACCCATTCTTCCACTTTATCATGATACATTTCCTCACTTTCACCAAATGCAAAAGAAGGATTTATGTCATAAATAGCAACTGGTTCACCATACGAAAACTTTTCAACACTTTCGGTTTCAAAACCATATTCTTTGTAGTCATCCTCTTTAAATATTTCTGTTAAAAATGCTCGCATGTCTTCATCATTAATCTCATTGTTTGGGGATTCTGCTAATACAACAGGTGTCTTTACAATGAACATTATAAGTAAAGCAAATAATATAAAGGTTCGCTTCAAAAATTTATCCTCCTTTTATTTTTTAATACCATGAATGGTATGTGTCCAAGCAAATTTACTGCTACTCTTTAAATCTGAGTGTTTGTCCCACGACTTAAAAGTCCCAGATTCTCTAATACGTATTGTTCTAATCTTATTATCTTTATCATTATATCCATCAATCACAGATAAATGACCTACTCCATTTTTCTTTCCGTTCTCTTTCCATTCTTTCCTCAGTATGAGTGGTCTTGAGTTATTAATGTTACTTTTAATAGTACTATATGATGAAGCGCTTGAAGTTGTACTTCCACCACTTGACATGTTGCTTTGAGTCAACGCTCTTTTGGTTTGATCTAAGCTACCTGGTTTATTTTCGCAAGAAGTTACATTTTTCCCTCTTTTAACGAGCGTGCATTGAGTCGGCTTTGATCCTTTATGATAATTAATGATCATTTGTGGTGCTGCTACCCAACACCATTGAGACTTTTCTTGATTTATACTTGTTACTCCAAGCGATTTACTTGCTCCTAACGCTACTTCTGGCATACTGGTAAATAATAATGTAAAAACTAAGACGAAAAAAGCAAAACTTCTTTTCATTGAAATCCCCTTTCATATTTTAATACTATTACCATATATCAACATTATGGAAATTAACAGATATTTTTACATTTTTCGTCTATAATTCGTTCGACAAAAGATTACTTTCATTATCATTTTGGACGCCGTCCAAACCTGCAAGCTAAATTAGCTTGACCATGATAATTTAATCCCCCCATCCCCCAATTTCATTTGGGGGCACCCTAGCCGGTAGCAAGAAGAAAAATGTTTTTTCTTCTATTGCCAAAAGGGTTAGGGTTTTGAGAATCTATCAACTCCTTAAATTCCTTTCATTCCATTCCAGTCAGATATTTACCGTTGACAGATGCCACAGTTAGTCACTTTTCCTATTAAGAGCAAAGGCATTGTTTAACAAACCATGTCACGCGGATTTGCCAGAAGCACATCGAGCATTTTTTCTTGTTTCGTTGAGAGTTCTGCATTGGTAACCATGTCGGATAAATCCTGTGTACTTAAGATTTTATCCGCTTCAAGCACCATTTTCATAGTAGGAGCGCATGAATTTTGTAACCACCTCCGTGATTTTTGATAAAAATCATCTTCTGGCTTCTTTGAATACACAATCCCTTTGGGAAGAACCGCTTCTAAATCCGCTAAATCTGCATTTTTTGGGTCAAGTATGCGTATCGTCGCCCCTGACTTCAAGACGGATTGTATTATCGTGAGGATAAAGTAGGTCTTTCCTCCACCTGCCCCCCTGCAATCAACATATGAGGAAGTTTATCAAATGACCAATACACCCCATCCATTAACTTCATAGAGCCATTTTGTACGGTTACTTCTTGGATAGGGATACGCTTTTTACTTGCGTCATACAACAACTTAAATACCACGAAGTTTTCTTCTACTTCACGATCCACAAGATCACAAAAAAGACCATTTTCTAAATCCTTTCCTAGGTTTAGATAACGGTCTTGAAATCGGCTCATATCCATAGAGATTCTAATATAGATATGACCTTTCTTTTTCTTATAATAGGCTCTTGAAGATTACCCCTTTTTATATGTAAAATAAAAAAGTACCAAAGCTCTGAAAGCCTTGGTACTAGTACGTTTTTTTAATGCGGTTGAGAAGACTCGAACTTCCACGGGATTTAACTCCCACTAGGCCCTCAACCTAGCGCGTCTGCCATTCCGCCACAACCGCGAATATGGTGCGGGTGAAGGGACTTGAACCCCCACGTCATAAAGACACTAGATCCTAAGTCTAGCGCGTCTGCCAATTCCGCCACACCCGCGCGGTAAATTTAAAATAAAAATGGCGGTCCGGACGGGACTCGAACCCGCGACCTCCTGCGTGACAGGCAGGCATTCTAACCAACTGAACTACC
>BAXC01000151.1 GCA_001310375.1 Bacillus sp. JCM 19041
ACTACTACTTAAAAACAAAAGTAATGCACCCATTTTCCCTAGTATACGGGCGCTCCTTGTTTTCGGGCAAGTTTTATCACCTAAATAAACCCATTTTCTAGAGGTTGTTTTGAAGCGAGTAATACTAAAGCCTTAATTCGAGCTTTCTTGCTGTCATAATCCGATCCTAATATAACCCTAACTGTTCAAGTTGGTGTGCACTACCTTCATATTCATAAGTAGGATACACTTTTCCTTCTTCTGAAGAAGTTGTCATAATAACCGGTTTCCCCTCTTCAATTGCAGATCGAATCGGCATGACTAAAGAAGGAGGAACTTGGCCTCTTCCAACACCTTCAATTACTAAACCGTTAACCGTTTGCAACATCGCACGTATGTGTCTGCAGTCATCCCTAAATAAACTTTAGCGATACCTATCTCAAGTAGTTCTTCCATCACTATTTGATACATTTCCCGCTTAACCGGTTTCTGATACGTAAATATCACATCATTGTCGATGATACCTAAATATCCAAAACCAAAGGCATTAAAACCTTGTAAGTTTGAAGCATGTTCTTTTTTTACGTATCTCGCAGTGAAAATACGTTCATTGAAAACAACTACACAACCTGTACCTCTTAGGTCGGGTTCACATGCAGCATAAACCGCATGGCGCAAATTCATATAGGAATCGCTACCCGTTTGTTCCGGTCCTCGTTGTGACCCAGTCACAACGACTGGCCGATCATCTAGATTGGTTAAATCTAAAAAATAGGCAGTCTCTTCCAACGTGTCAGTCCCATGTGTCACCACAATGCCATCAACCGACGGATCAGAAAAAGCCTCTTCAATTTCCTTTTTTAAAAGCAACCAATCATCCGTTGTAATATGAACGCTTGGCTTTTGTAAAACTGACCGAATCGATACTTTTATATCAGACGGTAATCCACAGAGCTCAACCAACTCTTCTCCTGTTAATTCACCCGCGACTAATTTGCCACTTTCATTCGTTGTGCTTGCGATCGTTCCACCAGTTGTTAGTAACATAACATGACGCATTACATTGCCCCCGCTCTTATCTATTCGCTATCTCTTTTGCGATCAAAGATCCATGTTCTCTTCCATTCTCTATAAAGATTTCATTTGCATTGTTCCCAGCGGCAATTACTCCAGCGACAAATAAACCCGGAATGTTTGTTTCCATTGTTTCTTGATGATATTGCGGTCTCCCTGTCGTTTCATCTACTATCACACCAAGCCCTCTAATAAAAGTATGGTCAGGATGATACCCTGTCATTGCAAATACAAAGTCTGCTCGTTCCCGTTGTTGTCCCTTCTCTGTTGCATAAAGAACATGAGTATCAGTAATTTCATTAATTGAGGCATTAAAAACAAGTTTCACTTTTTCATTACGAACAAGCGAAATCAGTTCAGGCAAAATCCACGATTTGACACTCGGAGAATAGTCCGCCCCCCGGTATAACATTGTGACATGGCGCCCGCTTTTTCTAGCTCAAGCACTGCATCCACAGCAGAATTCTTTCCACCAATGACAACAACATGATGGTCAAAGTACGGATGCGCTTCTTTAAAATAATGCATCACATGGCTGTTATCTTCACCTGGAATCCCCATCATATTTGGTGAGTCATAATAACCAGTCGCGACGATAACATAGTTAGCTCTTAATTCCTCTTTAGTTGTATAAACCGTAAACGCCCCACCCGTTTCCCGATCAATATTAAGGACTTTTTCAAAAGCTCGAATAGACAATCCCTTTCGTTTTGCCACAGACCGGTAGTAAACTAAAGCCTGATTTCTGTGGGGCTTACGCTCTTCTACAATAAAAGGAACCCCGCCAATTTCCAAACGCTCACTTGTACTAAAAAAAGTTTGATGCGTTGGGTATCTATGGATAGAATGAACGATATTTTCTTTTTCTATAATAACGGTCGAGAACCCTTTTTCTTCACATGCAATTGCGGCTGCAAGGCCACAGGGCCCACCACCAATAATTAGAACATCTATCAAAACAACCACCCTTTTTATGTATTGACAGTTAATGACTCCTTTAGTTTAACCGTCTCAAACACGCTTATCCTACAACCAAAACCCTTGTGTGAACTACTTCAACACAAGGGTATTTCATTATTTCATTAGTATAGCAGATTACACCCATCCACGGAATCGAGATGCCTCAGCCATTCTGCGAACCCCAACCATATAAGCGGATAACCTCATATCGACTTTTCTTCGTTTAGCCAATTGGTATATATGCTCAAATGCTTCAACTAAGACTGTATGCAACTTCCCTTCAACCTCTTCATCCGACCAATAGTATCCTTGATTGTTTTGGACCCATTCGAAATAAGAGACAGTAACACCACCAGCACTTGCGAGAACATCAGGAACTAATAAGATCCCTCGTTCAGATAATATCTTCGTCGCTTCAAGAGTAGTAGGGCCATTAGCCGCTTCAACAACGATTGATGCTTTTATTTGCGCAGCATTTTTTGATGTAATTTGATTTTCTATTGCTGCAGGAACAAGTATGTCACATTCTTTTTCAAGCAACTCTTCGTTTGAAATCGTGTCTTTAAACAGTTTAGTCACGGTACCAAAGCTATCACGTCGATCGAGTAAATAATCAATATCAAGCCCATTTTCATCATAGAGAGCTCCGTAAGCATCAGCAATCCCAACAACAAGCGCTCCAGCATCTGACAGAAATTTCGCCAAGTAACTACCAGCATTACCAAACCCTTGTATAATCACTTTTGCTCCATCTATATCGATGCTCTGCTTTTTTGCTGCTTCCGTTACACAGATTGTTACTCCTTTAGCAGTTGCAGATTCCCTACCGTGGGACCCTCCCAGCACAAGTGGCTTTCCTGTAATGAAATTAGGCGAATCAAATTCACGAATTCTACTGTACTCATCGAGCATCCACGCCATAATTTGCGAATTCGTAAACACATCTGGAGCTGGAATATCTTTTGTTGGTCCAACTATTTGACTTATCGCCCGAACGTATCCCCTACTTAACCTTTCTACTTCACGGAATGACATTTTCCTAGGATCACAAACAATTCCACCTTTTCCTCCGCCATACGGCAGATTTACAATGCCTGCTTTTAAGCTCATCCAAATCGACAATGCCTTCACTTCAGTTTCGGTGACATTTGGGTGAAACCGAACACCACCTTTAGTCGGACCAACAGCGTCGTTATGTTGCGCTCTATACCCTGTAAAAATCTTTGTTGAACCGTCATCCATTCGAACCGGAATACGAACGGTCATCATTCGAATCGGTTCTTTCAGGAGCTCGTACATCTCTTCTGGATAACCAAGCTTTTCAAGAGCCGTATGTATAATGGATTGCGTTGACGCGAGAACATCCAGTTTATCCGCTCTACTTGCGCTTTCGTCCATTTCTCGTTTCACCTCACGGGAGTGTGTGCTTTTTATACACGTTTCATTACTAATGATAAAGAAAGCCACCATAGAATGCCATAGTTATTTCTAAATTTATTGCATCACCATTGTCTCTATAAAAAGAACTGCTTCATTTATCTCTAGATCTCGTTTAGTAAAAAAGATATATTGAAAACCTTCTTCGTTCCAATAAGCGGAATGAAAAGATGGCTGCCAAGTAAAAAAACACCTCATTCCCCCGAATCATTTCCACCTCTCCACTTGATTCAAGCTGTAAACTCTCATCCCCATTTTTATCACTAATTCAATTTCTTTTCCATTTCCATCCTCGTATATTAACTTAATTAAAGGACTCTTACCATTATTTATAGACATCGACTCTGTTAATGTCCAACCATTATGTTCTTTCTCCGGAAGAAACATTGGGCTTTCATATAAATCCTTAATTTCTTCATAACTAATTGGACTATAGCATCATCGTCTCGCAAGAGAGTAAATAAGTCATCTTCGACTATGAACCGATCATCTTCGAATGGAGGATCTGGTTGGAAAAACGTAGCCTCCGAATGAACCTCGTTATTTGTAATCATTTTTAAAATAACAAATGATTCTTTATCGACCCATAATTCCGCGCTTTCCTGTGCCCCATCTTCTTTTTGAAACATCAATCTAAACACGTCTCGTCCAAGGAGTTTGTCGTCTCCAATTAGTTCTATACTGTGATCAATAAGTAAATACTCCATTTCCGCCATAAATAATTCTTTCGGAGATGGATGACGCAATCCATCATCGTCCTCATACTTTACAATTTCCAATTGCTCATAATCTTTTTCGTACAAGACGCCATCAATATGGTACTGGCTAAGAATCAATTCCTTCTCTAAAAAGAAATCAATTCTTTGAACATCCTTGTTAAGAACAAAAAAATGTTCATTAAACCCATGCTCTGACTCTAAGATCAATTCATATGAGACGAGCTCTTCCTCTTCATTAAAAGCCTCTTGCAAGAAGCAGTTGCATCAAGTGAAGCGAACGCACAACCATTCAAAGCTGTTAACACACAAACGCATAGCCAAACAAGCTCTTTTTTCACACCGCTCACTCCTCCAATGCTTCGTTCACGCTTGGTAGCAAAAAATAAAATGAACTTCCATTTGGAGGACTCGAGTAAACATGAATCTCTCCTTCGTGCTTTTGGATTAGTTCGCGACAAATTGCTAGTCCAAGGCCAACTCCGTTTCCTTTATCTTGACTTCTTGCTTGTTCAACTTGATAAAAAGATTCAAAAATCTTTGCTTGAGCTCCTGATGGAATGCCTTTTCCCTCATCGATTACAAAGAAATACACGCACCCCTTTTTTCTTTTTTCTGTATAAGCAGGTAATAAATCAATTCTATTTGTCGCAACAAGCTTAATTTCTCCACCGGTTGGGGAATACCGTACAGCATTCATAACTAGATTATCTACAACTTGAATTAGTCGATCAACATCAGCATCCAATTCTACCGGCTCAATATCAATACTCAAAGTAATTTGAAATTCTTGCCACTGTTCTTTATACCCATCAAATAGCAGCTCTGCCAACTCTTCTGCATCTACCCGTTTTGTTGTTAAGTGAAAACTAGTTGCTTGAACTTGAGAATAGACAAGTAAATCTTCGAGTAAGCGTTGCATGTACGCAGATTTTGATAATATGACTTTTGCATAGTCATCTCGTTTCTCTGCATGAAGCTGCATACCTTCTGCATATGCTCGAATCGACGTTAACGGAGTCTTAAGATCATGAGAAATTGAAGCAATTAACTTCCGCTTGTTTTCCTCTTCAGATTGACGCATTAACTCTGTTTCTCTTATTCGAGAGGTCATGAATGCAAAGTCATCTAGCAATTGCCCTACTTCATTTTTACCTCTTCGTGCATCAACCTTAACATCACGTTTCCCCAAAGCAACTTCTTGCATCTCTTTGTGCATCCATCCGAATGGTTTAATCATATTACGATTAAACCAATGGTGGACAATCAATAATGTAACACCACTTATCAGTATAAAAAACAATACGGTTAATGTATATATTTCAGTTGCCTCTTGCTTGATCTCGTTTTGATCAAAACGGAGTTCAGAATAACCAATTATTTGATCCTGTAAATAGATTGGTTCTTTATACACATACCAACTCTCTTGAGATTGTAGTTCATATAAATTACTTAACATTTCTGTCGGACGTAAATGCCTAGGAAAAGATCGTTTACCTTCAGATTGGTATAAGAGCGTCCGATCTTTAGAATATAGAGCTAACTGAACATCCATTTCACTATGCTGTAATGCCTTATTTGCCAGTTCTGATGGCGATGACTCATACTCCATTGAATGATAGTTAATTGATTTATTAATACTTTTTGCAGTTATTAACGATTCCATATAAGCATTTGTTTGACCTTTCGCTGCTTGATTCACTTGGTATGTGAACAAACTGGTCGTAACAAATGGTACAAGCGCTGTAACAATTAACAATAAATTTAATTGGCCCCTTAACTTCATTTGCCTGGCAGACCAATAAATTTGTAACCAACACCCCATACGGTTTCTATATACTTAGGATGCTTTTTTCCGTCTTTTAATTTATGACGTACATTTTTTAATATGTACAGTCACCGTTCGACTATCAAAGCTATCACCGTTCCAAACTTTTGTATATAAATCTTCTTTTGTGAACACATGCCCTGGGTTTTCTGCCAAATAAACAAACAACTCATATTCTTTAGCTGTCATACCAATCAATTCATCACCAACCATAACTCTTCTTCCTTTTCTATCAATTTCAACATCTTGGAAGATCATGCTATCTGACACTTTTGGACACACTTTTTTCTGATAGCGCCGAATTTGCGCTTTCACGCGTGCCACTAACTCTAAAGGGCTAAACGGTTTTGTGACATAATCATCCGCACCAATCTCTAAACTATAAACTTTGTCATAATCACTTGCTTTGGCACTAACAACAATAACTGGTACATCCGATTGTTCCCTAATACGTTTACAAAGTAAAAAACCATCTAATTTAGGTAACATTAAATCAACAATAATTAACTCGTATGTATCTTTCAAAAAAGCATTAAAACCAGATTGACCGTCTTTGCACCACGTCACTTTAAAAGATTCGTTTTCCAAATAATCGATAATGATTTGAGCAATTGATGGATCGTCCTCAATCAATAAGATCGTCATTGTTTCCCCCACTACCAATTTCTTTTTTCTTTATTTTACCAAATATCCGCGACTTTTTGTGTCACTTTTATAAAAATTTTTTTATTCTCATTTCTTAGTGATTTTAATACAACAAAAAAAGCAGCTGGCATATACTCCAGGCTGCTACTTCTTATAAAAAATATCATATAATGATTTGACGGTATGCGACTGCATCAAACTTTTTCCATATTCATAAATTCGGTAAAATGAGGTTGTTGCTGGACTGCCAAATTCCGACAAGATCGCTATTAGAGCAGATTCATTCACTTCTTCAAGCTCTTCTTCCACAAACTTCAAGAAAAAACGATTTTGATAAGAATATAATTCTCCGCCTTCGATACCAATCGAATACAATCTTGATACAAGTCCAATTACATTTTCAAAAGATGCAAACTCATAAAAAACTTCATCAATTTCATCAAGAGTTAATTGCATCTCAATGAAACCTTCTTCATAATCATCAGAGTCAAAGTCGTCAGCTTGCGTACCTTTTGTAACGATAAAAACCATGCCTTGTGCAGGCATCGCAAACACTTCAACTGCTATAGGACCATCCACTTTAAACCCTAATTCGTCGTCTGCTTCAAGCATCATATCTCGAAACAAATCATGGACTTTGGGGACATCCTGCCATAAGTCTTCTTTCGTAATCCCACGTTCATCCATATCATCATACGTTAAAAATACCTTAAATTTATCAATTGCCAAACGTTCCAGACGCATACCAGCCCTCCTTCATACCCAAATGGTTCTCTCACGCATATCTATAGGATACGTTATGTGCATTAGCCAGAGTTGGTTCATACGAAAAACCGATTCCTCTTGTTACTGCTTGTCCTTATTTAACTAATGTCGATTGTTCAAGCCATAGTTCCCAATCCGCTCTGGATTTCCCAATAAATAAAGGAGCCAAGCCTTGTTTATCGCTATCATTTAATTGGGTAAATCCTGTTCCAACAAGACCCACAAGCGCTTCGGAGTTCATGTTAACAAATGTCTCCATTAAAAATACACTCGCCTCAATATTTTCTTTTGACATACAAGAAAGCACGAAAAGATCGGGGCTCCATTGGTTCCTAATAAATTCCACATCATGATCTGAAATTCCTGCTCCAATGCAAATAACTTCCATTCCTTTTCGTTTTAAATAAAACGAAAACATTCGAAGTAATAAGGCATCCTTCTCACCTGGTCCACAACACAATAATGCCTAGGCATTGACGGGTCTATTGGGAGCGTAAGTGAGACAGCAGAGATCTTCATCTCTAAGAAATTTTGGCAAAACTGTTGATGAGCCTCGTTTTTTCACCATTTTTTAAGCGTTTTTCTACATAGTGCCTTATCAAGCCAAATAATTCTATCGTTACTCGATCGATTGAATACAAACTATACGCTTGGTTCAGTAAATCCTGTGCTTTTCTTTCATCAAACTCAAGTAATGATTCCGCAATTTTTTCTGCCAATTGCTCAATGTAATTTGATTTTTGGACCTCTGCTAGTTCCACGTTTTCATTAAAAGCGCTTGCTTCCTTTAGTTCCACCGCTTGTTTAATTGTAAACCCTTCATTTACCTTTTCAATTAGCCATTGAAGAACGGCAATATGCTGTTCTGTATACAATCGATGTCCGCTCTCATTTCTATCTGGACAAATGACTTGGTATCTTCTTTCCCAAGCACGGAGTGTACCAGGACGTATGCCAAGTTTTTTTTGAAACAGCCTTGATGTTATACTTCCCTTCTTTAAAGGTCATATCCCATTCACTCCTTACTCGTGCACCTTCGCTTCACTTGGAGTTATTGTGATAAAATGAACTTCAGGAGCTGCCCCAAGACGTAAAGGTAAAGTAGTTGTTCCGTATCCCCTGCTCACTAGCTTCATAAAACCACCTTCACGCGTCAGTCGACCCGGGGCATCAATACCATAGCCAAACAAACGAATTTGACCACCATGCGTATGCCCAGAGAGCATAACATCAATTGGCATTCCGTGCATAAAAACGCTTGTTTCAGGAAAATGACATAATACAATCGTATATTCGTTGCCTTCTTTGCCAAGCAGTTGCTTAATATCGTCTTCTCTATACGTTTTATTACTTAAGCCAATAATTCTAATAGGAATTCCTTTTATTGTTACTTTTGCAAGTCATCATCTAAATAGACAACACCAAAAGACTTTAATGTCTCCGCTAACCAGGCTTGATCGACTTCTTCATCATTATTTCCGCGAACAAAATATGTTGGCGCAATTTCAGTCAATTTTTCAATATTTTTTTCTGTTCGTTTTTTTGGTACCCACTTCTCTGTCAAATCTCCACCAATTAGAATGACATCGCATTCCCCTTTTATTCCCGTTAACATTTCTTCTGAAATGCGGCGGCGATGGATATCTGTTATAAAGAAGATCCGCAATTTTTCTGGTTGTCCGCCTATCGAACGACTTGACCATGAATGAACAGTTACATTATTTTCATGCGCTTGCTTTGCCATGTGCATGAGCAAGGCACCACTAGCAAAAGCACCCATTAATTTAATCCATTGTTTTGCCATATTGATAAACTCCTTATACAGTCTAAAAAGTATAGCTGTATCATATCACACTCAAGCTAAGGATGCTTTTTTAAGCACCTATACATTCTGTTCTATTCATAGTTGTGAAAAAAGAGCAAACCTTGCAGATCCATGCAAGGTTTGCTCTTTTATACCATTATTTTGTAGCGGCACCAGACACTACATGTGCTAAACTTACTGCACCAAGTTGTTTCGCGGCAATAAGCATCGATTGTTCATCGATATCAAACTTTGGATGATGATGAGGGTAAACAATCCCTTTTTGTTCATTTCCAGCACCTGTAAAAAA
>BAXC01000152.1 GCA_001310375.1 Bacillus sp. JCM 19041
TTTGGTATACTTTTCCGGTTCCTTTCGTACAGAGGAATTTTTTATGTTGAGTACATCAATTAAAGGGGTGGAGAGCATGTCAAAAACAAAAAGTTCATCATTAGGGTATCCTCGAATTGGTAAGGATCGAGAATGGAAGCGAAGTTTAGAATCATTATGGTCAGGTAAAACAACCATTGACCAATTCCAAAAAGAACAAAAGCAATTACGTTTGTCTTATTTGAACACGCAAAAAAAATTGGGTGTCGATTACATTCCGGTTGGCGATTTCAGTTATTATGATCATGTACTTGATACAGCTGTTGCATTTGGTCTTGTCCCGTCTCGTTTTGAATATGAAGGTGGGCAAGTGAGTGATGAAACTATTTTGCAATTGCGAGAGGTACAGATTCGGCAGTGGCCGCAGAAATGACGAAATGGTATAACACAAACTATCACTATATTGTGCCTGAATTAAACGCTCGAGAACCAAAGCTTGTCGATAACCGTTGGCTTCGTCTTTATGAGGAAGCAAAAGTAGAACTCGGAATTGATGGTAAGCCGGTTCTTCTTGGACCGATTAGTTTTGTTCAATTAGCAAAACAATACGGGGAGAAAGATTTTAGTCAACATGTAGAATCATTGATACCACTTTATGTAGAGGTATTAAATCAACTAACTGAAGCGGGAGCAACGCTAATTCAAGTGGATGAACCTGGATTAGCAGGTGACGTGTCAGAGGAGGAGTGGACTGTATTAGAGCGCGTTTACCAAACGTTTGCAGATGCAGCTCCTACAGCAACTTTATTGTTACAAACATATTTTGAGAGTGTCACCAATTATGATCGATTAATCAAGCTTCCAGTTGCGGGATTTGGTCTCGATTTTGTACATGGAAAAGAAGATGTATTAAACAGCATAAAAACGCAAGGTTTTCCAGCAGATAAAATTTTGGCGGCAGGAATAATTGACGGCAGAAACATTTGGCGGACGGATCTAACAAAAGCTTATGCAGAATTAGAGACGATCACAGAATTTGTTGGAGCAGACCGTCTAATCGTGCAACCGTCTTGCAGTTTACTGCACGTTCCAGTATCAGTTGAAGTAGAATCTACATTGCCAAAAGTGCTAAAAGAAGCAATTGCCTTTGCAAATGAAAAACTAACTGAGGTTGTGACACTAACAAACGTTAAAAATAGTGAAATTGATGCACATATACTTGCAGAAAGCAAACAAGCGATTGAACGGCTTGATCAGTCAGAAAGTCGCAATAACAAGGCGGTTCAAAAAGAATTGGCGGCAAGTAAAAGTGAGGATACTAGCAGAGGCATAGATGCGAAAACTCGTTATGAAAAACAAGCTAAAAAACTTCAATTGCCATTATTGCCAACAACGACAATAGGGAGTTTCCACAAACGAAAGAAGTACGGAAAAAGCGGCTTGACTGGAGAAAAGCGCGTATTTCAAATAGCGAGTATGAAAGGTTTATCCAAGATGAAATGGACCGGTGGATTGCCATACAAGAAGACATCGGACTTGATGTCCTTGTGCATGGAGAATTCGAGCGAACAGATATGGTCGAGTTTTTTGGAGAAAAATTAGGTGGTTTCCAGTTCACCGCAAATGGTTGGGTTCAATCTTATGGATCTCGTTGTGTGAAGCCCCCGGTCATATATGGAGACGTCCATTTCAAAGAGGCGATGACTGTTAAAGAAACGGTGTATGCACAGTCAAAAACGGCAAAGCCTGTAAAAGGGATGCTTACGGGTCCTGTTACAATTTATAATTGGTCGTTCCCGCGTACGGATGTATCAGAAGCCGATGTCGTGAACCAGATTGCACTTGCATTAAAAAAAGAAGTGCTTGCGCTTGAGGAGAATGGTATTGGCGTCATCCAAGTAGATGAACCAGCGTTAAGGGAAGGGTTACCACTTAAAAGAGCGAAATGGAATGCGTATTTAAATCAATCCGTTATTGGTTTTCAGTTGACTGTCAATCATGTTCAGCCTGAAACGCAAATTCACACGCATATGTGTTATTCTGATTTCCAAGATATCATTGAAGCCATTGATGCACTTGATGCAGATGTGATTTCAATTGAGATGTCACGCAGCCATGGCGAATTGATTTCTTCGTTTGAAGATTTCACATATGATAAAGGAATTGGTCTTGGTGTATATGACATTCACAGCCACGTGTTCCCGCTCAAGAAGAAATGGAGCGCAATATCGAACGGGCATTGCAAGTGCTCGACCAACGATTGTTTTGGGTTAACCCAGATTGTGGATTAAAAACAAGACAAGAGCCAGAAACTGTAGAAGCATTAAAAGTAATGGTTCAAGCAGCAAATAGCGTGAGACAAACAATTGAGGTTTTTAAATAAACAGGAGGGCTAACCCCTCCTGTTTTTTAGGCATTTAAGTTCGTTGAATCTGTTGGTTTACTTGGTTTGGTCATACTTCTTGCGCCCTCAATTCCAAGGAACACGCACATTACAAATAGGACAAAAGATGTCACCGCGAGTAGATAATCGCCGGCTATGAAATTAGAATACAGCATGACAATTAGTGCACTAGTCGTAACGATAAACATAAAGATCATTGGAATCATGACAAAAAGTGATTTTGATTTTGTTTTCACAAGCCAAAGTGTCACGGCTAAAAGAGCAAGTGCGCCAAGCATTTGGTTAGCGGCTCCAAATAGTGGCCAGACAGTTTGCCAAGTGCCTGACAAAGCTAACACAGCTGAACCAATCAACCCAAGAGTTGTAGCGATATGCTTATTACGCATAAAGCTGATATTTGTGCTCTCACCTAGTTCCGCAACCGCATAGCGCATTAATCGTGTGGCTGAATCAAGGGTTGTCATAAGAAAGGCAGATGCAGCTAAAGCCGTAAACGTGATACCTGCTTGAACTGGGAGTCCCCATGTGTTCATAAAATGGCCGATTCCAACCGAGAAGACGCTAATTGGATCGTCATGAAGTGCCATTAGAGCAGTGAATTCGCCCATCGTTAAATAAGCGACCGAACCAATTGCTATGATTGCGACAAATGCTTCGAGTAGCATGGATCCGTAAGCGATAAAGCGTCCATTTTTTTCGTTATCCAACTGTTTCGATGTCGTCCCAGATGAGACAAGCGAGTGAAACCCTGATACTGCTCCGCAAGCAATTGTAATAAACAAAATTGGGAATAGGAATCCAAGTGTTTCATTATAGAATCCAGTAAATGCAGGCATTTGAATCATCGGCCGTGCGATAAGCAAGCCAAGAAAAGCACCACCAATTAGAAAATAAAGCATAAAAGAATTCAAATAATCACGTGGTTGCAGCAGCAACCAAACCGGAAGCACTGATGCCAAATAGGCGTAGATAATCAAAATGAGCGACCAAGTTGTTGCGCTCAATTCAATTGGAAAAGTAAGACCTGCCCAAATTGATCCAATCATTGCAATTGAGCCAAGTATAGTAGCTAGCAACAGGTTCATCCGTACTTGGTTAACGAGGATGCCAAAAATCATTGCGACACCGATAAAAAGAAGAGATGCGGTTGCTGCTCCTGGGAATGAAACAAAGGTATTGGCAACTAAAATAATGAAAACTCCGACAATTAAAATCAATGTCGCAATCGAAAAGGATAGAAACATAAGCTGCCCTCGCCGTCCCATGTACTCCTTAATGACTTCGCCAATTGATTTTGCCTTGTGTCGAACTGAAGCTTGTAAGGATGCATAATCATGTGTGCCGCCAACAAAAATACTACCTATTATGATCCATAACACTGCAGGGAGCCAGCCAAAAACAATTGCGGCAATAGGGCCAGTAATTGGGCCTCCACCAGCGATCGTTGTAAAATGATGTCCAATTAATACTGCGTTTTAGTAGGTATGTATTCTTTTCCATCATAAAGCGTATGTGCTGGAGTAACTCTTGATCCATCAATTTTTAAACGTCGTTCTAAGTATTTTCCGTACGTAAAGTATGCAATGATTAACGTTGCCCCACAAATGAGCATTAGAGTGACGAAATTCATGAATTCACCTCGTTTTTTGATTTTAATGGTTCAATAAATGGTTGAATAAAAGGCTTCCCTTTTCGATTCATATGTATATCCATTGAGTCTAAAGATAGAATACCGATATAACGCTCGTACCAGCCATGAAGACCCCATTTAATGAATGATACTTTACGGGATCGTTTTGCTCTTTTGATTAAACCAGGGTTTGGGGTTTTTGTTACAAAGAACAACCCAATATAAATGGATGACATATGAGATGTTGTATTTGCACGATGTTTGCAAATATAAGCATCCAATTCTTGTTTGAATTGTTCGAATTCTGACTCTGTAGCATGAGTTGTTTCATATAAGAAAAAATGCTGATTATTTTCCACGCTCCAGATGGTGATATCTTTCGTCATCATATAACGCTCATCTCTACGATAATAATGAGCGCTGAATCGTAAGGGAATTGTACCTAGATCGTCTTTTGTGTAGACATTAAATTGGTGTTTGAGTTTATTCTCAAATGAACGTATAAATTGATCAGCTCTCACGATAACACCTCCTTATTTCTGTGAGCGCTTTCAACGGGATGTATTTTATTATAATTGTTAGAAAATAATAGATCAATACTTTCTGTCCATTTTCATAATAGCAATGGTTCAGGGTTCAACTGTTTTAAAACGAATAGATAGGGAATAGATAGGAAACAAATAAGGAAAGTGGAGTGATTGTAGATGAATTTGTATATTAACGGTAAATGGACTGGAGATAAACTGGATACATTCGAAGTGACTAATCCTGCAACGGGCGAAGTAGTAGACACAGTGCCTAAAGGGGGCAAAAATGAAGCCGAAGCGGCAGCTACGGCAGCTCATGAGGCGCTGCCAGGTTGGTCAGCACTCTCGGCATATGAACGAAGTGAAAAGTTAGAAGCGTGGCACCGCTTAATAGAAGAACATACAGAAGAGCTTGCTCAAACGATGACAAAAGAACAAGGCAAGTCCATTAAAGAGTCAAGGGGAGAGATTGGTTACGCAAATTCCTTTATCAAGTGGTATGCAGAAGAAGGCAAGCGAGCTTACGGAGAGACAATACCCCCTGTTTCTGCTGATAAGCGAATGTATGTTATAAAACAACCAGTTGGCGTGGTAGCAGCTATTACCCCGTGGAATTTCCCAGCGGCGATGATTACGAGAAAAGTAGCACCGGCACTTGCTGTGGGGTGTACAACGGTTATTAAGCCCGCTTCGCAAACTCCACTTACTGCGTTAAAGCTAGCTGAACTTGCAGAGCGAGCGGAAATCCCAAAAGGTGTTATTAATGTTGTTGTTGGATCGACTAGTGAGATTTCAAAAGCATGGCAGGAAGATAAACGTGTACGCAAACTTACATTTACAGGTTCTACAGAGGTCGGCAGAATGTTAATGAGTGGAGCGGCGGAAACAGTGAAAAAGATCTCATTAGAATTAGGAGGACATGCGCCAGTAATTGTTTTTCAAGACGCTGACATTGAGCGGGCCGTAGAAGATACGATTGCCTCTAAATTTCGTAACGGAGGACAAACTTGTGTATGTGCAAACAGAATTTACGTCCACGAATCAATCGCTGACGAGTTCACAAAGAAAATGAAATCAGCTGTAAAAGGCCTTAAAGTCGGTAACGGACTAGATGAAGACACGGATATAGGACCAATGATTGATGAAGATGCAGTGGAGAAGGTAATAGCCATATTAACGATGCAAAAGATAAAGGGGCAGAGGTTATAACAGGAGGAACAAGGAAAAACAGTTTATTCTTGACGCCAACTGTCTTATCAAATGCAAACGATGAAATGGCCTGCATGACAGAGGAAACATTTGGCCCCCTTGCTCCAATTACAACATTCAAAACGGAAGGAGAAGTAATTGAGCGCGCAAATGATACAATCTTTGGCTTGGCGGCTATGTGTTCACGAAGGATATAAATCAAGCCATTCGAGTGACGGAAAAACTTGAATATGGGATCGTTGGTTTAAATGATGGAGGACCATCAGCGGCTCAAGCGCCTTTTGGTGGTTTTAAACAAAGTGGAATCGGTCGAGAAGGTGGAAGAGCAGGAATGGAAGAATTTCTTGAAAGCAAATACGTTTCGTTTAAATTATAAAACTTGAACTGCGCCGTCAAAAGGCGCAGTTTTTTTGTTTTAAGACCCGACAACCCGTATGAGGTGGCTATTTTTGTAATATAAGGATATTAATATTATTTATGTCTTGCAATTTCTTGGAGTTCCAGTGTACTATTTAAGTAGAACACTGATACTGATAGAAAGAGGAGAGAAGATGACTAATTATCCATTAAGAGTGGCGAATGTAAACAAAACACTTGGTAAGACCCACGTCATTAAAGATATGTCGTTTCAATTAAGAAGAGGGGAAATCTATGGGTTTTTAGGACCAAATGGCTCGGGAAAAACAACGACAATTCGCATGATTGTCTCATTAATTTCTCCTGATTCAGGTGATATTTACATTGAAGGAAACTCCGTAACATCAGAGCGAAAAGAAGCGATTTCCAAGATTGGGGCAATTGTTGAGGATCCTGATTTATACGGCTATTTAACTGGAGAACAGAATCTTGAACATTTTGCTAGAATGAGTGCCAACGACGTAACGAAAGAAAGAATAAAAGAAGTGGTGGCACTTGTTGAACTTGAGCATGCAATGAAGAAAAAAAGTGAAGTCATACTCATTAGGAATGAAGCAACGTCTTGGGATTGCCGTGTCCTTGCTTCATAAACCATCTGTACTCATTTTAGATGAACCAACAAATGGACTTGACCCAAAAGGGATTCGTGATCTACGCCATTATTTGCAACGATTAGCAAAAGAAGATGGCGTCACATTACTTGTTTCAAGTCACCAGTTAAATGAAATTGAAGTTTTGTGTGACAGAGCTATTGTCATTAAATCTGGTGAAGTAGTAGACGAAATCGCTATGAAAGAACATGAAAGCGATGTGGAAACGCTCGTAAATGTTCGGATCAATGCTGAACCAATGAGCAAAGCGATTGAAGTGTTGGCATCGTATGGAATGGTTTCTGAAAAAGAAGGTATCCTTGAGTTAGAAAAGCAGCCGTATAATCATGTACCTAAAATGGTAGCTGATCTCGTTCATGCAAATGTTCAAGTGTACGGAATGTCTTATCAAAATAAGCTTGAAGACACATACTTTTCACTTACAGAAGAGAAGGAGGTAAATGCATCATGATAGGATTGCTTCATAATGAATGGTTAAAATCATGGTACGGAAGAAAGATGTGGCTATTTAGCGTCATCATGCTCATACTTGTTGCTGGTAGTGTTGGGATATCGTTGTTTGCGCAATCCAACATGAGTGATGAAATAACAGCACAAGGATTTGCAGAAGTTAGCGTCTTTTTATTTCCAATGTTCGTTATGATATACGGTGTTATCTTAATTGCTGGGGCTATCGCAGGTGAGCATGTGAACGGTACAATTAAACAATTATTAATTCGACCTGCTTCACGCTCTACGCTGCTCGCAAGCAAATGGCTTGGAAATGGTTTATTTGCAACGCTGCTTTTCTTTTTATTAATTGGCGTTACTACTGTGATTGGACTACTCGTTTTTACAACGGATGGCACAGGCGCTACAACAATTATTAAAGAAATGTTCTCAATGGGCGCATATCAACTACCAACCATGCTCTTTTATATGCCTTAGCGACACTTGTAGCTGTTACAACAAAGAGCACTGCATTAACTATTGTCATTACATTTGCACCAATGTTTTTCGGAAGCTTGTTACAAATGTTTATTGTAAAGTATGAGTGGTCAAAATGGATTGTTTTAACTCATATTGACTTCTTTAATAACTACCATCAAACAGGATGATGCCAGGCCCTTTTGATAGTATGTGGGCGTCACTTGGATTTCTAGGTGCCCATATTGCTTTGATTCTTCTAATCGCCCATATTGTCTTTCAAAAGCGAGATGTGCTTTAATAAGGGAGCCAGGCGTTTTATACGTCTGGCTTATTGGTTTAAGAAAGGGGGCTATCGCTATTGAGTATGCAATTTGATCCAAATAAAGCGATTTATGCCCAAATTGCCGATTATTATTATCAGCAGATCTGTAGCGGAGAACTCATTCCAGGAGATAAACTTCCCTCGGTAAGAGAAACAGCGCAGCTTTACAAGTTAATCCAAATACAGTTTCAAGAGCGTATATGGAAATGGATCGCGAACAAATTACCTTTTCAAAAAGGGGGCAAGGCACATTTGTGACAACCGATATGGATGTAATTACAGACTTAAAGGAATCTCTTGCTGATGCCCAAATGCACGCGTTAATCACTTACATGAAAAAACTCGGATTCTCTGATGAAGCAATTGTTGATTCGTTAAAACGTTCATTGAAGGAAGTGAGAGAATCTTGAATACGATTTCTATTAAAGGAATTGATAAAAAATATGGTCGTAAACGCGTTTTTACAAACTTAAATGCGGAGTTGAAAGAAAATCGGTTTGTTGTACTTTTAGGAGCTAATGGAGTCGGTAAATCGACTTTCCTAAAATTATGCGCCGGATTGGCTCCGGTCGGAAAAGGTCGAATTGAACTAAATGAGGAAAGCTCAAGGCTTGAACGAACGAGATTATCGAGCTATGTATCTGAAGAAAATGGATTTGAACCATATAAGACAGCGACAACTATTTTGTCTGATCAAACCGTGTTATTTGACGCATTTCAATTAAATGAAGCAAAAGAAATGTGTGCCAATATTGGTTTGCCTCTTCAAACGAAGTGGGGGGTGCTCTCTAAAGGACAAAGGCACTTACTATCACTAATTGTCGCAATCGCAAGTCCAAAACCATTCATTTTCATTGATGAAGTTTTAGCTAACCTAGATACGACCAAAAAGAAAGCAATGCTTGGAATGTTAACTGACTTTGTTGTAAAAGAAGATCGAATGATCGTAATGGCAACGCACGCGTATGAAGATGTGGAAATGCTTGCCGATGGTGTAATGTTTCTTCAGAAAGATAGCGCAGAAGTCATTGATGATTTAGACGAATGGCGATTTAAAAACAATCAATCATTAAAAGATTTGTTTGCAGAGGTGGGGAAGGAATGAAGCTTTTTTATTCTTTTTGAAAAGAGATCTGCGAATATTATTTCCAGTAAATATGATTATTTTCATGATATTAATTGTAGCGACCCTTTTGACTAAGTTACTTCAGTTGAGAAGTGGTGGGGTTTTTGATGAGATTCATTTTTCAGTAATTGTTTTCTTATTATTTTTCTTTTCCTTACTGAGTGTATTCTGCATTATTGTAGAATCAATTTGGCGTGAATGGAGAAAGGGCACTCAATTTGATTGGTACTTATATCCTGGATCGATGCATGTTAAGTTAACAAGCAAAGTAATAGCTATTTTTATATGGCAGTATTTTCAGCTTATTGCTTTTACCTGTGTGTTGGTCGT
>BAXC01000153.1 GCA_001310375.1 Bacillus sp. JCM 19041
AAAAGTGAAAGAGAGAAAAGGGTTGCCTATTGTTTCCATACTGCATGTGTTTTGCTAGTGGATTCATACTTGCTTCGATTGTAAGACGTGGGGATATCCATGATCGTCAAGTGTTTCAAGAGAAAGTCGTGAACCACAACCGACGCTGATGATATTAGATGGAAGACATCAGGCATCGCTAAAATACTTTAAGAAAAACAAGGCTAGTCATAGTCATTCCTTATAGCTGTCTTATTGTTTCAGCCACAAACAAAAAAAAGTTAGCGCATTGGTAGGAGTTGAAGCAATTTTCAAATCTATTTAACCCAAAAATACCTCAGAGATAAACAATCTCAGAGGTATTTTTTTCATCTACGGTTACGGTCTAAGAACCGCATCAATGAAGGTGCCGTTCTTAGTTTATGCTTTACTCACAATGATTTTACCGTCTTTGGCATTAACGCTAACATGACCAATTTGCTCATCATCTATTAGCAGCTCAGTAATGTCATCTTCGATTGTATCTTGGATAACACGACGGAGTGGTCGTGCGCCAAATGCAGGGTGATAACCTTGCTTAGCAAGTTCTTTCTTAGCTTGCTCACTTACGTCCATTGTTACGTTTTGAAGCGCAAGACGTTTATTCAAGTCATCTAACATCACGTCAACGATTTCAACTAGATTATCTTCACTAAGTTGATTAAACTCAATCAAGGCATCAAAACGATTAAGAAATTCCGGCTTAAAGTAATCGTTTAGATTTTCTAAGATACCCAGTGTCTTTTGTTGTTCTGCATTAAAACCAAGGGAAGGCTTGTTAATACCAACGCCGGCATTTGAGGTCATAATCACCATTGTATCTTTAAATGAAACAACGCGACCATGACTATCCGTCAAACGTCCATCTTCCATGATTTGCAAGAACATATGCTGAACGTCAGGGTGTGCTTTTTCAATTTCATCAAGCAAAATAATGCTGTACGGGTTATGACGTACTCGTTCAGTTAGTTGTCCACCTTCTTCATGGCCAACATAGCCAGGAGGAGAACCAATTAGTTTTGAAACGGAGTGTTTCTCCATAAATTCGCTCATATCTAGCCGAATCATGCTTTCTTTTTTCCCATACACTTCTTCAGCTAACTGTTTTGTTAGTTCGGTTTTACCAACACCGGTCGGACCAACAAATAAGAAACTAATTGGTCGATTGCCAGCTTTAAGACCAGCTCGACTTCGTTTGACTGCTTTTGCTGTTTTCGAAACAGCATCTTCTTGACCAATCACTTTGCTAGCAAGACGTGAACCGAGATCTTTCATTTTTTGTTGTTCAGCTTTTTGGAGCTTTTGCACTGGGATGCCTGTTTGCCGCTCAATCAATGATTGTATGTCTTCTAATTGAACTTGAATCGGCTCTAATTCCGATTCTGCCGCTTGCAGTTTATTTTTAAGAGTTGCCTCTTCATCCCGCAAGGAAGCTGCTTCTTCGTAGCGTTCTTGTTTAGTTGCTGCTTGTTTTCGAACATGAATATCAGCTAGGCGTTTTTCGATTGTAGCTTTATCCTCATGGTCTGATGCTAAGGATAAACGCGAACCAACTTCATCAAGTAGATCAATGGCTTTATCAGGTAAGAAGCGATCCTGAATATAGCGGTCTGATAAGTTAACGCAAGCTTCTAGAATGTCATCGGAATAGCGCACTCCATGATAACGTTCATAAACTGCTTTTAGCCCCTTAAGAATCTCAAGTGCTTGATTTGGTGTCGGTTCTTTAACAGTGACGGGTTGAAAACGACGTTCAAGTGCAGCATCTTTTTCTATCTTACGGTACTCGGAAAGCGTTGTTGCTCCAATTAATTGCATATTGCCACGGGCCAGTGCAGGTTTCAGTAAATTGCTTGCATCCATATTGCCTTCTCCAGATGCGCCAGCTCCAACCATCATGTGCAGCTCATCAATAAATAAAACCATATCGTCACGTTCACTGATTTCATCAATAAGTTGTTGCATTCGTTCTTCAAATTGTCCACGGTAACTTGTACCTGCAACCAATGAGGCAAAGTCAAGTGAGAAAATCTGTTTGTTTGCTAATTTAGTTGGCACATTGCCGTTTGCGATTCGTAAAGCTAAGCCTTCTGCGATAGCTGTTTTACCAACACCTGCTTCACCAATTAGAACAGGATTGTTTTTCGTGCGTCGGCTCAAGACTTGTATAACCCGTTCAACTTCTTCGTCACGTCCAATAACTGGGTCAATTTCTCCATTGCGTGCAGAGGAAGTCAAATTATGACCAAATTGGTCTAGGAACTTTCTTCTTCAGGTTCTTGTTCTTTTGTTCGTATATGTCCATTTTGGTCAGAAGATTGTTGACCCATAAATTGGTTAAATAAAGATTGAAGCTGATTTGAATGACCTTGTGATTGTTGCATTTCATGGAAACAAGTCTCACACAATGCGACTTGTTTTTATGTTGGTTTAAAACAACATTTAGTGATACCGCAGCTTCACGAGATTGACAGTGTTGACATTTCATGGACTCATTCCTCCTAATATAATAAATCATAAACATATTTTGATTTTGACTTTGACTATATTTGACCTTTGTGGTGTAAAAAAACAGCCTTTGAAGAGTAGCGGCTGATTAATATAATCTCATTATAACTGACCATTTTTGACTTTTCAAGTGGTTCGCTTAAAAAGTTTTATTCAAAAGGTCAGGAAACATAAGGTATCATTTGATAAATCTAATGTCAAACTCAGGTGGAAAATAAGCAGATTATGTTCACTTTCATAATCATGGGTAAGCGAATTCATATTGTTTATTGGTTTCCCTTTAAAGAATTACTTGGGAAACAATTTGATTCAATGTGTTTGTTTTCTTCGCAGGTGTAGTAATTGATCACTTATTGACTGATGGATAATGACATTTGTAAAAGAATAACTTACAGTTAAAGCACATAAATTGAAACTTCACTATGACAACTATACAATATGGACAGTCACGATAAAAAGGAAGGTCTAATAAATGAAAAAAAACATACAGTTATCTGCATTAAATTTAGCTCCGGTACAAGAAGGAAGATCGGTTGGAGACGCGCTTAAACGGACAATATCAAGTGCTCAAGCGATTGAGTCATATGGTTATCACCGTTTTTGGGTCGCGGAGCACCACAATATGCCGGGGATTGCTAGTTCTGCAACAGCTGTCTTAATCGGTCAAATTGCTCAAGCGACATCAACAATACGAGTTGGGTCAGGCGGAATCATGTTGCCGAACCATGCTCCACTTGTCATTGCCGAACAATTTGGTACACTGAATGCACTTTTTCCAGAGCGAATTGATTTAGGTTTAGGGAGAGCACCGGGAACAGATCAGCTGACTGCTCAAGCGCTTCGACGCCACGGTCAAGACGCTAATGACTTTCCTGCGTTAGTTGACGAATTACAGCACTATTTTCAACCAGAAAATGCGACGAATCGCGTTCGTGCAATTCCTGGGGAAGGAGAGCAAGTGCCGGTTTGGCTGCTTGGATCAAGTGGTTTTAGTGCGCAATTAGCAGGGGAACTTGGCTTGCCTTTTGCATTTGCAGGACATTTTTCGCCAAAGCACATAATCCCGGCACTAAATGTATACCGAGATTCGTTTAAGCCGTCAGCAGAGTTGAATGAGCCTTACAGCATGGTAGCAATCAATGCTATCTCTGCGACAACTTCGGAAGAAGCAGAAATACTTGCATCGACTTTGTATCAACAATTTCTTTCAATGATACGAAATAGACCAGGTAAAATACAGCCAGCTATTTCAAACATGGAAGAGTTATGGTCACCTTACGAGAAGCAATTAGTGATGGAACAACTAGGGGGATCATTTATAGGAGAAGCTAGTGATGTCGCCGAGCAACTTCGTGAATTTGCTATCAAGACAGGCACAAATGAATTAATGCTTCATACAAATATTTATGATGAACAAAAGCAACTTCAGTCATTCAAGTTAATTGCTGAAGCGTGGAATAAAGATTAAGTAAGGTCGAAACGTCTGGATTTTATAAAAACCAGACGTTTTTTTGCTGTTTGTATTGGGAAATAAACTACTTTGGCGCTTGCCCTCATACACTTTATAAACAACATGCAAAAGGGGGCCAGAAAGCAATGCTATTTATTTATCAAGTTCTTGTTTGGCTGAGCGTGAGCGGGCTAGCCTTCTATGTGTTTGCATCATGGAAATGGGAAGAACAGACAAAGAAACGGCTTCCCATCATTCGGAAAGCATGGTATGCCCTGTTTACAGTTGGAGCGGCTCTTTCTTGGACGATCTATCCAGATAGTTTGTTTATAAAGTGGCACCACTATTTAATTGTTGCTTGTTTATTTGTTGTGGTAGATGCATTTGTTTTTTTAAGCGCTTATGTTCAACGGATTGGAGCAAATGTTTTTACAATTGATACTGGACAATTGATTGAAGCGAATGATCAAGTCTTACAAACACAACAAGAACGCCTAAAAGCATTTTTTCGTTTATTAAAAAGTGATCCGATAAATGTCTATTACGGGGGGGACCGTGCATATATTACCGGTGTGAGAGAAATTCTTATGAAGTATGCCGAGAAGACAGAGGTTGAAGCTAGTGTTTTCCCTTTCATGACAAAAGGGGATAAAGATCATTTGCTTACCCATTTTAAAGATCGCACAACAGTTAGCGCGACCCTGGAACGGCAAGATGTTTATTATGGAGAAAAAGAGAAGCTGATCTTTATACCTGTTATCTTACAAGGCGACCATCATGTAATAAAACTGTCATCAGAGGAACGTTTAACAGAGTTTGATGCACTGTTGTTTGCGACACTAGTAGCAATTTATGACTTGCTGTCTTCTGGCAGTGAAGAGGAGCAAGATGACCAGTTAAGTCAGGCGCACCAGATTAACTAGGGAGGAATAGGGTATTGTATAACAAAACGTCCCGAGTAGGTGAAAGTTAATGAAGAAGAAGACGAAGAAGTCAACAAGCAGTGTGCTGCCAGCTTTTGCTGCTTCTCCGTTTACGGTTAATTTGCAAAAGAAAAACAAGGAAGCAATTCAATTGTTTGAGAAATGGAAATCGAAAAAAGTAAAAAAAGTACGCTAAAAAAGCAGGATGGATACGTATCCATTCTGTTTTTTTAATGGTTATCATTTGCTAAAATCGACTAAATTCGATACGGTAAGAGGAACATAAAATGAAAGAAGGCTTAATTGGATGAAGCTCAGTATCCTCGATCAAGTACCGCGCTCTAGCGAAACAACAAATGAAATTGCCCTAAAAGAAACTGCGGATCTTGCTTTGGCTGCAGAGAGCTTAGGTACCACCGCTATTGGGTTGCTGAACACCACGATTTAAATGGGCTTCTGTCACCGGCACCTGAAATATTACTTGCCTATATTGGAGCGAAAACGAATTCAATTCGTCTTGGTGCGGGTGCAGTGTTACTTCCGCACTATTCACCATATAAGGTGGCTGAATCGTTTCATATGTTAGCCAATTTGTTTCCCGGCAGAGTTGATTTAGGTCTTGGTCGTTCACCTGGGGGCTCAGCGGAAGCCTCGGAAGCACTATCAGGTAATTTTATAGAACGTGTTCATACGATGGACGAACGTGTGGAAGAATTGATGCATTTCTTGCGCCGCGATTTTCCTGAAGGTCATAAATACAGCAAGCTTCAAGCTGTCCCTATTCCATTTGAGGCACCTACCGCCTACATTTTAGGAACATCAAAAAAGAGTGCTGCACTTGCCGCAAAGCATGATCTACACTATGTGTACGGACATTTTATGAACCAAAAAGATAGTGCTGCAGTGCTTACGCATTATCGAGAACGTCAAACAGGAAACCAAAAGGCAATTGTAGGCGTTTCTGTTCTTTGTGCTGAGACGCAGGAACGAGCGGAGAAACTATACCGTTCCGTACAAATATGGCATGCTTACAATGAACAACAGCAACCACTTCAATCAATTCCTACATTGTCAGAAGCGGACTACTTGTTAAGGAAATTAGAAGAGAAGAAACGTATAGAAATCACTTCTAAAAAACACGGAGCGATCGTCGGCGACAAAAAACATGTAAAAAGAAAGCTCGATCAACTTGCCTCTGAGCTGAATGTAGAAGAGTTCATTGTACTCACACACGCACCAGAGTTACGTGATCGCTTGCATTCGTACCGGCTGCTTGCCGAAGTATACCCTCAATTGGTATCTCTATAAAACTTGACCTAAAAATAGGTCAAGTTTTTTTTTACACTCATATAATTTCATTTACCGTAATAAAAGAAAAGAATAAAAATAAGCACCAACAATTATAAAACGCATAGGCTACAACAAAAGCTTAACAAATGAGGTGTTCTGATGGATGTATACAAAAATGTCCATGAATTGATTGGTCGTACACCAATGATTGAATTAACATCGTTTGTTTTGCCAAACAATGTGCGGTTATTTGCAAAGCTAGAATTTTTAAACCCAGGTGGAAGTATTAAGGACCGATTAGGATGAAGTTATTACGTGAAGCAATTGATACAAAGAAAATCACTTCTTCCGGCACATTAATCGAACCAACAGCTGGAAATACGGGTATTGCACTGGCTCTTGCAGCTATTGGAACAGAAATCAAAGTCATTTGCGTTGTTCCAGTTTCATTCAGCATTGAGAAACAACAGATTATGAGAGCATTAGGAGCTACCGTCATCAATACGCCAAGTGAACATGGCATGAAAGGGGCAATTGCTCATGCGGAAAAATTAGAACAATCAATGAAAGATGCGTTTTGCCCACAGCAATTTCATAATCACGCAAACCCTGCAACGTATTTCGAAACGCTTGGTCCAGAAATTGATACTCAATTAGATGGGCATATTGATGTATTTATCGCAGGTGCGGGCACGGGAGGAACTTTTTCTGGAACTGCAACTTACTTAAAAAAACAGCATCCCGGAATTCGTACAGTGGTTGTTGAACCTGAAGGGTCAATCTTAAATGGTGGGAAACTTGGCCCACATCGGACAGAGGGAATTGGAATGGCGTTTATTCCCGATTTTGTGAATACAACATACTTTGACAAAATTTATACAGTGCCAGATAAAATCGCATTTAAAAGAACATCTGAAATTGCAAGAAAAGCAGGGTTGTTAGTAGGGAGTTCCTCTGGTGCGGTGCTGGAAGCAGCTCTACATGAAGCATACTTGGCTAAAGAAGGTTCCCATTTGGTTACTGTGTTTCCAGATGGAGGAGAACGCTATTTAAGTAAAGGTATATATGAGGGGGAAATCGATTGAGAAAGAAAACGCAACTTATACATGGCGGGGTGGGAATTGACCGGGTGACTGGTGCAGTAACGCAACCGATTCAGCTAGCTAGTACGTTTAAGCAAGATGGTATCGGCAATTTTATGTATGAATATGGTCGAACAGGCAATCCTACGCGAAATGCACTTGAATCTTTATTAGCCGATCTAGAAAATGGATTACATGGTTTTGCGTTTTCATCAGGTATGGCGGCGATCACTGCAGTGATGAAACTCTTCTCTGCTGGTGATCACATCGTAGTAACCGATGATGTTTATGGTGGGACCTTTCGTTTATTTACAAAAGTGTTAAATGAAGAAGGAATTAATGTCGATTTTGTTGATACTGCGGATTTAGCCGCTGTGGAGGCTCGGATCCATCCGAAAACAAAAGCTGTGTTTTTGGAAACACCAACCAATCCGCTTCTAAAGGTGACAGACATACGGAAAATAGCTGCATTAGCCGCTAGTCACAAGCTGATTACCATTGTTGATAATACCTTTGCTACACCATATTGGCAAAATCCGCTGTTGCTAGGGGCTGATATCGTCTTGCATAGTGCAACCAAATATTTAGGTGGTCATAGTGATGTCATAGCTGGTGCAGTCATTGTAAAAGAAGAAAAGATTGCAGAAAAAATCGGTTTTATTCAAAACGCAACCGGTGCCGTCCTTGGTCCAAGTGACAGCTGGCTTTTAATGCGGGGCATAAAAACTCTTGGAGTTAGAATGGAAGAGATTGAAACAAATGCTCGACAGATAGTCAAGTATTTGCGAAGTCATCCGAATGTTGATCAAGTCTACTATCCAGGAATAGTTGACCACCCTGGGCATACAACACATGCCTTGCAAGCAAGAGGTTTCGGAGGGATTATCTCATTTACAACACGCACAGAAGAAATCGCAAACAATGTCATTACAAATACACATTATTTTACTTTAGCAGAAAGCCTTGGCGCAGTTGAAAGTTTAATTTCAATTCCAGCAAAAATGACCCATGCATCTATCCTATGGAAAGAAGAGAATCTTTAGGCATAACGAACTCGCTAATTCGTTTATCAATTGGTTTAGAAGACGTAGAAGATCTAGCTGAAGATCTGGAAATTGGATTAACCTAAAGGTCGCAGACAGACGCGACCTTTTTTGTATCTGCGTTTTTTGTTCTATGCTACACTATGAAAGAATGAATACAAAGGAGTCTTACAACCAATGAAATTAGTCTCATGGAATGTGAATGGTATTCGAGCATGTGTTAAAAAAGGATTTCTAGATTTTTTTAATGAGATTGATGCCGACTTTTTCTGTTTACAAGAAACAAAATTACAGGAAGGCCAAATTGAACTTGATTTAGCAGGTTATGAACAATATTGGAATTATGCGGAGAGAAAAGGGTACTCTGGCACAGCCATTTTCACTAAACATACTCCTCTGGCCGTTACGTATGGTATCGGTGAAGAGTTTCCTGATTATGAAGGCCGTGTCGTTACACTCGAGTACGAGGAGTTCTTTCTAGTGACAATGTATACGCCTAACGCTAAACGTGATTTAAGCCGTTTGACGTATCGCTTACAATGGGAAGAAGCAGCCACTGCATATTTAAAAGGATTAAGAGATCAAAAAGCAGTCATTTTTTGTGGAGATTTAAATGTGGCTCATCAGCCAATTGATGTAAGAAATGACCGTTCAAATATCGGCAACGCAGGCTTTACCGATGAAGAACGGGGGGCGTTTAATAGGTTGCTTGATGCAGGGTTTATTGATACATACCGCTACTATTATCCAGATGATGCCGACTCGTTTACATGGTGGTCTTACATGGCCAAGGTTAGAGAACGGAATATTGGATGGCGGATTGATTATTTCTTAGTTGATCAACAACTACGAACGGCTCTAGTTGATGCACATATCCATTCATCTATATACGGCAGCGATCATTGTCCAGTATCTGTTGATCTTCAGTCACGGTAAATAAA
>BAXC01000154.1 GCA_001310375.1 Bacillus sp. JCM 19041
CGATTGTACAGTTGTCTCGTCTGTAAAGAGCCTGTGCACAATTGTTTTTCCGAATGGGATGAGAAGGGAAGACGCGGGGGCACAAATACAGGCTGCGGAACATTACTCATTTGAAGTGCAAATAGGTACAACTTATTGTTTTAAGGGAGATGGTAACTGAAAACTTATCTGTGCAGCAATCATTTCCCAGGCAATGACTATAAAGTTTAGACACCAACCCTGAAAGGTTATATCGAAACAAGCAGAATTCTGCCACCTCCTAAGAAGTTTCGTCGCTTCAAAAGGTTCTAGCTTAAAAATCGAGAATAGACTGGAAGAGTAAGAAACGATCAGGAAAGGTGGGTGGTTTTTTGGATAAGGAGTACGAGCGGGCACGGGAAGCACAACTCTGTTTGGAAGGATACATTAGTAAGAAGACAAAACTTGAGCGTGCAACAGAAACGGATTGGGTATTTAAGTGTGAGCAAAGTTGTCTATACACAATTCGTAGAAGTGATGGAGCAATGTTCTATAAGAGCAAACTCAAGTGTTTGTTTGCCCTCGGCGCAAAAGATAAAGCAGAGGAGGAACTGCTTTTACGTCTTCTTCTCCGCTATCCAGCTGGAGTGCAAGTTATGAGCGAGGACGATGAGTCGTATTATGTCCAGATCACCGAGGAGAGAAGGCAGGGACGAAAAGAATCAACTGATTTTCGTGTGGCAAAAGGTTCTGGATTAATGTATGCCAAGAAGAGGCGCCTTTGGTCACGTAAGCCATCAGTGGCGAGTTAGGTCAATAGGAGAGTTGATGTGCTTCTAAGAAGAAACTTAAGTCGAGAGGACGATATTTATTAAATTAAAAAGAAAAAGTGAATTACGAAAAGGAATTTGTGCTACTGTGTTGAATTAGTAGATATAGAAAAAGAGAGGATCTTGCACCCATCCTCTCTTTTTTAGTATAGCTGAAGGAGAAACCAATGAAGGAAAATGAACAGGGAAACAAGCTATTGGATTGGGGAAAGTCTTTTTTTTATTGCCCTTGCTCTTTTCTTTATTATCCAATTTTTTTTGGCTACGTCTTTTATCGTGCAAGGCGAGTCAATGGAGCCGACGCTGACAGATGGGAATCGAATGGTTATAAACAAGATAGGTTATACGTTTTCTGATCCTGATCGGTTTGATATTGTGGTGTTTCATGCAAATGATCAAGATAATTATGTAAAGCGAGTTATTGGTCTACCAGGCGATCATATTTCATATAAAGATGATCAATTGTATATAAATGGAGAAGAGGAAGAAGAACCATACTTAGACGAAGTAAAGGTTTCGACTACTGATGGATTAGACACCTACACAAATGATTTCACACTTGAAGAGTTGACAGGAGCATTTGAAGTACCTGAAGGTCATATCTTTGTTTTAGGGGACAATCGAAAAAATAGTTTAGACAGCCGTCGAATAGGCTTTATATCAATAGAGGAGATTATAGGTTCAGCGAGTGGCGTTTATTGGCCGTTGAATCAAGTCGGCTTTTTAACTAAGTAATCGGAGAGGGGAGCCTCTTCGATTTTTTAGTTGCATTCTTAAATAGATAAAGTGAATGTGGTTGTGACAGTCAGGTAGGTATAGTCGTCATGGGATTAGATTTGGATCAATATTGTTATTCGTTCAAATCAGTTAAATGAATGCGGTAAAATGCTTTACGAAAGTCAGATGGCGTCATGCCCTCTGACTTTTTAAAGAGGCGCATAAAGTATTTCTCATCGTAAATACCTACATCAAAAGCGACTTCTTTTACGGTTTTCCTCGTACGCGAAAGAAGGTCTTTGGCTTTTGTTACTTTTACGAGAGCGATGTATTTTTGTAAAGGCATTCCTGTGTGTTGTTTAAATTGCCTTGTTAAATAGTCTGGATTGTAATTAAATTGGTTCGAGACGCGTAAAGCACTCATTGGCTCATGAGAGTGCACGCGAATCCATTCAATAACATGGGCGATGTTTCTTTCCATTTCGACATGTTTTATTGTGTTTGAGTAGGATGTTATTGTTTGTTCAGACAGTTCAATTAACAGCGAAGTCATTAGGTAACTTGCTCCGAGAAACGTATGAGAGCCTGAATGCGCTAAGTCAGTAAGTTGATTAAATAAGATATTTAGACGCTCAATCTTTTGTGGCTTAAAGAAGACTGGAATAAAAATAGAAGAGCTAAGAAGATGACTGTTTGGCTCCTGGCGAAACTGCATCATTTGCTGATCCATTTGTTTTTTCGAAATCGATATTGCATCGTCATTATCTAAATAAAAGTGAAACCAATAATAGGACAAGCCTGGTTCAGATTTGATGTGTCCTCGGTGTTCAACGCCTTTTTTTTAGCAAAAGGGTATTTCCAGGACCTAGATGATAAAGTTGGCTTTGTTGTTCGATTTCTAATATGCCTTTAATGCCGATTAACAGCACATAGCTATCAAGTGTTCGTGTAGGATGTAAAAATGGCTTCGTAGCATCGACACGTCCTGCAGAAGCGTAGCGAACAGGATAGAGGACATTCATCATGAAATAATCAGGCATCAATTTAACACCACCTTCTTTTGGCTATCGTAATAAAGGAAAGCGGAAATGTCCACCTTTTCTGATAACTAGGCTACCGACAAAGAAGATAGCGCTTGTTATGATCATTAATGAAAAGGCTTTCATTTATTGAGGAGGGGTTCAAATTATGGTTGAACAAGTAAAGTCACAGGTTAAAGTAATTGACCATTTTGGGGCAGGTATATTGATTTAATCAAAGAAAAAGTACTTCCGTATCAGTGGGCCGCGCTTCATGACGAAGTTGAGGGGGCAGTGCTAGTCACGCCATCAAAAATTTCCGAATTGCAGCAGGTGAGGAGGAAGGAGAATTTCAAGGTTTTGTTTTTCAAGATAGTGATGTCGCAAAATGGATTGAAGCAGCTGCTCATACACTTGCTGAAAGACAGATAAAGCACTTGAGTCTTCTTGCGATGAATTAATTAAACTTATTGGCAAAGCGCAACAGCCAGATGGGTATCTCAATACACATTATACGATTAAGGCTCAAGAAAAAAGATGGACAAATTTGCGTGACAACCACGAACTTTATGTGGCTGGGCATTTTATTGAGGCTGCAGTCGCTTATTATGAGGTGACAGGAAAAACCTCATTGTTAGATGTGATGTGTAAATTTGCCGATTATATCGCTCAAGTGTTTGGACCAGAGCGAGGTCAACTTCAAGGGTATGATGGGCACCAAGAGATTGAACTTGCACTTCTGAAGCTGTATCGTGTAACAAATGTCAAACGCTATTTGCAATTGAGTCAGTTTTTTATTGAAGAAAGGGGAAAACAGCCTCATTTTTTTGATGTGGAAGCTAAAAACAGGGGAGAAGAGGGGGCATTTTGGTATAACAATAGCTACCGATATTCCCAGTCACATATGCCAGTGCGTGAGCAAAAAACGGCTGTTGGTCACGCAGTCCGCGCTGCTTATATGTATACAGCGATGGCTGATTTGGCCAAGGAAACTCGCGATGAGAGCCTGGCTGAAACATGCCGAACGTTATGGAATAATGTTGTTAACCGGCAAATGTATGTCACCGCAGGAATTGGCTCTGCTGAATACGGGGAAGCGTTTAGTTTTGATTATGATTTGCCTAATGACTTGGCTTACACAGAGACATGTGCCTCTATTGGACTTGTGTTCTGGGCAAAAAAAATGTTGGAACTTGAAGCGGATAGCCGCTATGCTGATGTGATGGAACGGGCGTTATATAACGGGTCAATAAGTGGGATGGAGCTTGATGGAACAAAGTTTTTTTATGTCAATCCACTTGAAGTTTGGCCAAAAGCTGCTCATCATCGTCACGATTTAAAGCATGTGAAACCAAATCGCCAGCCTTGGTTTGGATGCGCTTGCTGCCCTCCAAATTTAGCGAGATTAATTGCATCAATCGGGTCTTATATTTACTCCACAACTGATCGTACTGGATATGTCCACCTCTATATTGGAAGCGAGACAACTTTGGATATTGGTGGTCAATTAGTGGAACTTGCACAACGTTCTCATTTTCCATGGAAAGGCGATGTGGATATTGATGTAAACGTTGAAAAAAGTGCCTTGTTTTCGCTTGCTTTTCGAGTACCAGGATGGGTTCGAGATTATCAGATTACCGTGAATGGAGAGAATGTAGTAGCGAAAATCGAAAAAGGGTACGCCTTTATCGAGCGTGTATGGCAAAGAGGAGATCAGATCAAACTGTCGTTTCCGATGGAAGTAGAAAGAATACATGCCCATCCAAAGGCAAGAGCAAATGCGGGCAAGGTTGCTTTGCAATACGGTCCTATTGTTTATTGTGTGGAGGAGGCAGATAATGGAGCAGGAATACATCGTTTAACCGTAAAGTCTAGTGAAGCAATTGAAGCTATTTATGAGGAGAAAATTCTATATGGAGTGAACATACTTACTGGGAAAGCTTTACGTTTAGAAGATCCTGCAGAAGAACAGCTTTATGTGCGTGAAGAAGAAATGGAAGCGTATGAAGTGCCTTTCACAGCGATTCCTTATTATGCATGGGCAAATCGTGGTGAAGGGGAAATGGCTGTTTGGCTTCGTAAGGTGTAAGGAAGATAGATGAAATGGAGAAGCAGGAAGAGTATTAGAAAGAATCTTTGGCTGTTTTTATCAAGTAATTCACTAATAGTTAACTCGTTGGTTGACTATTTTTTTTGCTTTTTGTATACTTATCGGTAGAAATAAACAACAAATAAAAAAAAGAGGAAGTGAGATTATCATTCTCTCTTGACCATACTAAGAAGAGAATCGTTTAATTATCAATAGACGGACGAAAAATAAACTGATAAGGACGCTGGTGATAAAAAATGATTAATTATTCAACAACAACTCTAACAATGACAAGACATTTCAATGTTTCAGCAGAACATGTATTCAATGCTTGGTTAAACCCTGAAATGATGAAGAAATGGCTTTTTACATTGGAAGCAACAAATCAGAAGGCGACAAACGATCCTCGTGAAGGTGGAACATGGGAAATCATTGATCGTCGAGAAGGAAAAGATTATCGAGCAATTGGTGAATACCTCGAAATGAATCGACCTAAAAAGCTTGTGTTTACGTTTAAAATGCCACAGTTTAGCGATACAGTAGATCAAATTACGGTTGAACTTGAACCACTAGAAGATGGTTGTGAAATGACGTTTATTCAAGAAATTATTGTTCCTCATGAAGAAAACTGGACAGATGAGGATATTGAAAAAGCGTTAATAGAGTTTCATAATGGAAGTGAACACGGTTGGAATTTAATGTTTATTGGTTTAAAGCAATTGCTTGAAGAAGGGTTTATTTCCTTTGAGAAAGACTTGTAAGAAGGGGCATTAAATTAATTCAAACAGAAGCAGATAGCCAATACCAAACGAAGTATATGGCTGTATGGAACATATAAGATAAAGCTCCAGGGAGGAGGCTCAAATAATGAGCCTCCTCCCTTCAATATTTCAAACTCACTAAAAATCCACTTACAAAAGTGAGGAGTGTATAGATCACTACCCACAGTAGAAAAGAAGAGTTAAAAATGGTGAAAACCAAAAGCACAGTAATTGCAGCTACAATTGCTGGTACGATGTAAATATTTTTGAAAAACAAATAGCCAACAATGCCGAGGACAATCGATAAAATAGGACCTCCAACTAATATGAAGAAATACCCCATATAACCCAACTCCTATCAGAATATTTAATCACTATCAAACTTTAGCAAACATCCAAGATCTAAGTGGTCCAATTAATTAAATTGAAACAATAAATAAAACAAAATCAGTTATTCGTTTCCATTAGTAGGTAAAAAACACTCCTGATCCGGTGGGAACAGTAAATGAAACCTATGTTATCTTTAGTTCCAAGTATCGAGAATGTAAAAGAGTTGTAACAAAAAGCGGATACATCTTTTGTAAAAAAACTGCACAAAAGTGCAAACTGCATTTGAATTTATTTACATATACGAAAATGAATTGACTGTTTGCTATGAAAGCGTTTATATTCATGGTGTTGAAAACACAAATGATCAAATTCTGCACATATGTGCAAGTGGAATAGAGGTGATTGCATGAAGTGGCAGGAGGAACGCCAACTTGTGCTCGTTGCAAAGATGTATTACGAGGAAGCGCTCACACAAAATGAAATCTCCAAGCGTCTCGGCGTTTATCGTACAACGGTAACGAGGATGCTTCAAAAGGCTAGAGACGAAGGGATTGTGCAAATAAAGATCGCTAGTACACATCGCGTTCGAGTTGATCTTGAAAATGAATTAAGCAAAAAGTTTGGCTTGCAGGAAGCTGTCGTTGTACCGATTGAGAGCCAGGCAACAAGAGACGAACGACTTGAAGCTTTAGGACAATCGGGCGCAGCGTTGCTTGATGGGATTTTAATGGATGGCGATGTTGTTGGACTTGCATGGGGGGATACGCTTGGGACGATGTCAGAGGTAATGTCTCCATTTAAAAAAAGAGATGCTACTTTTGTTCCGATTGTTGGTGGTCCAGGAAAGATGCATGTAAAACACCATATTAATACGATTGTTTACAACTTTGCGCGAGCGTTTAAAGCAAGGTCGCAATACATTGATGCAGCCGCAATTGTTGAGTCTGCAGACGCCCAAAAAGAAATAAGCAGGTCAGCTACTTACAAGATGTGCTGAAGCTGTGGGAGCAAATGACCGTCGCCGTCATTGGGATAGGTGCTCTTTTTCGATCGTCAAATCTTGTGTGGAGTGGGTTTATTGGCGATGAAGAGAAAGAATTGCTCAAAGAGAAAAAAGTGATTGGGGATATTTTGTCTCGCTTTTACACGATTGACGGAGAAGAGGCACAATCTACACTTAGTGAACGGACCATTGCGATTGAGCTTGAGCGACTAAGAAAAAATCGGGCAACAATTGCAATTGCTGAATCAAAAGAGAAAGTGCCCTCTATTATTGGTGCACTTCATGGGGGCTATATCACTCATCTTGTTACGGACGAGGAAACGGCAATCGACATTATGAATTGGAGGGAGATCAAGTAATGGCTATTTTACTAGCTGTTATCTGTTTGGCTGTAGGTTTCTTATTGCAAAGCGTATTAGGGTTTTGGCAAATTAAGAATTTCAATGAACGTTACCGTGAGATGCGAGAGGAAGGACAAGTGGCTATTGGTCGGTCGAAGGGAATTGTTCGAACCGGTGTGATCTTAATGCTGTTAATGGATCGAAAGGGGAACATCATTCGAGCAGAGCGTATGCAAGGAATGACGATCTTTGCCAGATTTAAAGAAGTACCGACTCTTGCACAGCAACCGCTTTTTTATATTGATCAACCAGTCGAAGCTCATTTAGATCGGTTTACAAAGAAAGCGCTTCATGATGCGCGCCATGTATATCGAGTTGTGAAAGCAGGAGGGGAAATTAAGCCTCCGAAAGCACCACTATCAAAATTGTTTTTCGTATTTACAAGAAAGCGTGAGGTGAATGGATAATGGATTTTCTAATCCGTGCAGCGGAAGGATTTATTGGTTTATTTGAAGAGGGTGCACAAACATTTGTTGGTCTCGTTGTTGATATCGTTCCGTTATTAATTATGCTGTTAGTCGCAATGAACGCAGTAATCCATTTTGTTGGTCAGGAACGGATTGAGAAGTTGGCGATGAAGTCGTCGAAGAACATCTTCACTAGGTATCTTGTCTTACCTGTTATTGGAACATTCTTTTTTCTAAATCCAATGACATTATCGTTAGGTCGTTTTTTACCTGAACGTTATAAACCCGGTTATTATGCATCAGCGAGTTATCATTGCCACTCAATGAATGGGTTGTTTCCTCATGTAAACCCAGCAGAGTTATTTGTTTTTCTTGGTGTTGCTGCGGGGATTACTCAACTTGGCTATTCAACAGCAGAGCTTGCTTTACGTTATTTCCTGGTAGGGGTTGTCATGAATATGATTCGGGGACTTGTAACGGATTGGATGGTTTATTATGTCGAGAAGCAACAAAAAGTAAAGTTGAAAACGACGATTGGCAATTCAGTAGGAGGAACGAACAATGGCTGAGTATAAAGCGGTTCGAGTGAAAAAAGGCTCTGGCGGTTTTGGTGGACCACTCGTCATTAAACCAACAGACAAAAAGAATAAAATTGTCAATATTACGGGAGGACCAATCTCTGATGTCGGTTCAGCACTGGCGGAACTAACAGGGGCGGAACTCGTCAATGGCTTCAAAACGTCGGTCCCAGAAGAGAGATAGCAGCAGTCATTATTGATTGTGGAGGAACATTGCGAGCGGGGCTATATCCGAAAAAGAGAATTCCGACAATTAATATTATGGCTACAGGTCAAAGCGGACCAATGGCAAAGTTTATCCTAGAAGATATTTATGTTTCTGGAGTAAAACTAGCTCAGCTAATGGTGCTTGACGAGAATGGAGAAGAAGCGGCTACAGCTGATCGGTTGGAACAATCTGTCCCTGAAGAAGCAACAGAAGAAGTGAAAAAAAGCACGTACGATACAAGCAAGAAAATTACAGATCAAAACGATAACATTATGGCCAAGATTGGCAAGATGATGGGCGGGATCGTTAATGTTTTTTACCAAGCGGGGCGTGATGCAATTGACACTGTTCTAAAGACAATTCTTCCGTTTATGGCTTTTGTCTCGTTATTAATCGGTTTAATTTTAGCATCCGGTATTGGGGATGTAATTGCCAATATTCTAACACCACTTGGGGGCACAGTTTGGGGCTTGCTTATTTTATCAGCAATTGTTTCTTTTCCACTCTTATCACCTTTTCTTGGGCCAGGAGCTGTTATTGCACAAGTAATTGGAACATTAATTGGTGTTGAGATTGGGCGTGGGAATATACCACCTCAATTTGCATTGCCTGCTTTGTTTGCGATTAATGCCCAAGCAGCAGCTGATTTTGTTCCAGTTGGACTTGGCTTGGCTGAGGCAGAACCAGAAACGGTGGAAGTTGGTGTGCCAGCCGTTTTATATGGGAGGTTTTTAACCGGTGCACCGACCGTGTTTGTAGCTTGGTTAGCAAGTTTCGGCATGTATGATTACTAAATTTGAAGGGGATGTAGAAATGATTTATAGAACAACAGTAACAAAGATGGGTCCGAGCGCTGGAGATTTCTTAGAAGAGAAAATGATTATTTTATTTAAAGATAATGCACCAGAAGAACTTGCGGAATTCTGTGTG
>BAXC01000155.1 GCA_001310375.1 Bacillus sp. JCM 19041
CAGGCATTCCTTTAAAAGACAAATCAAAAGTGAGGAGAATGATTAATGGAACAAAGAATAATGACTTATGGAAAAGGAAATGTATTTGCGTATCGGACATTTATGAAACCCCTTGTAGGTCTTAAATCAATTCCAGAATCCGCTTTTGAGGTTAGGGACAATAC
The DNA here is from genome assembly GCA_001310375.1 of Bacillus sp. JCM 19041. Taxonomy (GTDB): domain Bacteria; phylum Bacillota; class Bacilli; order Bacillales; family Bacillaceae_D; genus Shouchella. Next base: position 165 of record BAXC01000155.1, read on the forward strand.
CGTATTTGGAGTTGAAATAACAGTGGAAATAGGTGGCGCTCAATTCTTACCTTCTTTTACAGATGGAGATAATTCAATGGTTGTTGCAACTGATTCGATGAAAAACTTCATCCAACGACATTTAGGTTCTTACGAAGGAACAACAGTTGAAGGGTTTATCCATTATGTTTCCGCTGAATTTCTGAAAACGTATCGTCATGTTGAATCAGTCAAAATGACGGGCGTAGCGCTTCCGTTTGAAGGAGCGTACAGAGGTGAGGGACCACTTGTATTTAAGCGGTCACGTAATGAGCAATCAAGAGCATTTATTGAAATGGTTCAATCAGATGCTGGCATTGAGGTCGCTTCACAATCAAGTGGAGTTGACGATGTTCAACTTGTTAAAGTAAAAGACAATTCATTCGTAGGCTTTATACGTGATGAATATACAACTTTACCAGAAGATGGTAATAGGCCGCTATTTATCTATTTAAATATCGGCTGGACCTATGAACACAATTCTGATGCAATTGGGAACATACCTGCCGTTTATGTAGCAGCTGAGCAAGTACATGATATCGCGAGTACTGTTTTTCAAGAAATTGCTTCACCTTCAATTCAAAGTTTAATTTACCAGATCGGTTGCCGTGTACTGGAACGTTTTCCACAGCTTACACAGGTGACGTTTGAGTCGCAGAATCGAACATGGGATACCGTTGTTGAAACAATTCCAGAAAGCGAAGGAAAAGTCTATACCGAACCGAGCTTCCGTATGGGTTTCAACGTTTCGCCGTAACAAAAGCTGATTTGAAGAACGAATTGATTCATTCATCAGTAGAGACAGAGGCAAGTTCGTGAGTAAGATTACAACGCACATACTTAATCTTGCAGAAGGGATTCCGGCCGCATCTGTACGGATAAAACTGTTCCAAATAAAAGGTGAAGAGCGTTACTTTCTAAATGAAGATCAAACGAATCAAGACGGGCGAGTCAATCAGTCGCTCATTGAGGTCGCAAAGCCAGGCATTTACGAGCTAACATTTGCAATTGGTGACTATTTCAAGAGTCAAGAGCAGAGCACTTTCTTTACAGATGTTCCAGTGCGATTTGAAGTTCGAGCAGGAGAGGAACATTATCATGTTCCGCTTTTAGTGTCACCTTGGGGCTATCAAATCTATAGAGCAGTTAAGTCGGCATAATCGATCGAGAAAAGTGAGGGATATTTACATGGAACAACGAGAGAACAGGCAGAACATACCCGTCCCTCCTGACAGTAAAAAAGAGCGCATGCCACATATCTATGTGTTGTTATTTATTATAAGTGGAGTAGCTGCTTTAATGACATATTTGATACCAGCTGCTCATTTGATCGAGTACCGGGACCGAATGGGCGAGAGTCAATCGACCCAGAATCATTTACCGAAATCGATACAGCACCTGTCTCTTTTATGGAATTCATGCTTGCTATTCCTCGAGGAATGGTTGGTGCGAGCGAGATTATTTTCTTTACTTTTATTATTGGCGGCATGTTTATGGTGCTGCGTCGAACAGAAATTATCGAAATTGGTGTGGATCGCCTAGCTAGAAAGTTTAAACAAAGAAGTGTGGCGATCATTCCAGTTTTGTTGACCCTTTTTGCTGTTGTTGCCACAACAATCGGCACGCCAGAGTTATCACTCGTGTACATACCTGTTCTGATCCCACTCTTTATTTCACTTGGCTATGATTCAATGACGGCGGCGGGCATTGCGCTTATCTCAACAGCTATCGGTTTTACGGCTGGCGTCATGAATCCAGGTACGGTCGGGATATCGCAACAAATATCGGGTCTTGAAACCTATTCTGGTTTTGGCTTAAGGCTTACCGTATTAATTGTTATCATTACAATTGGTAGCATATATATTATGCGCTACGCACAAAAAGTAAAATCAAATCCAATGAAAAGCTGGACGTACGAAGAAGACCAATCAAAGCGCTCTACCTATAGTGACGCCTTAAACCTACCTGCTAAACGAGCAACTAAGCGTCAATTGGCTGCTATTACCACTCTGCCAATCTTTTTTATTATTCTAGTGTACGGGGTTACTCAGCTCGGTTGGTTCATGTTAGAGATGTCCGGTTTATTTATTTTTATGGGAGTGCTTGTGGGTTTAATTGCAGGACTTTCGATTACGAAGGTTTGTGATGCATTTACAGAGGGGTTTAGGGAAGTGTTAATGGGCGCTATTATTATTGGTATTGCCCGGTCAGTCGCGATTGTTCTTGAAGATGGGCAAATTATGGACACGATTGTGTACGGACTAGGAACAGCGGTCGGACAACTGCCGAGCACCTTGAGTGCAATCGGTATGATGGCTGTTCAGCTATGCATTAACTTTTTTATTCCATCTGGAAGTGGACAAGCGCTTGTAACGATGCCTATTATGGCTCCGCTTGCGGATTTATTAGGGGTAACAAGACAAACAGCGATTTTAGCCTTTCAATTCGGTGATGGCTTTGCACATATTCTATTTCCGACATCCGGTTATTTTATGGCAGCTCTCGTTGTTGCCGGTATTAGTTGGAGCAAATGGGTGAAGTTTTTTTGTTCCGCTATTTTTAATTTATATGGGTGTAGGGATGGTTTTTCTGATCTACGCGCAAGTCACTGGATGGACCGGCTAAAAGAGGAGGAATCTCATGTTAGACTTGCTAATTACCGGTGGACGTGTTGTGCTCAACAATCGAGTTGAGGCTACGGATATAGGAATAAATAACGGGAAGATTATCCGCATCGGTACGATCGAGCCAAAAGAAGCAACGCAGATAATTGATGCAAAGGGACAACTTGTTTTTCCTGGAGCGGTCGATACCCATGTGCATATTTCGGAACCAGGCAGGACGGAGTGGGAAGGATTTGAAACGGGCAGTAAGGCGCTTGCAGCAGGAGGAACAACAACGTATTTAGAAATGCCTCTAAATGCTCTCCCTGCGACAACAAATAGAAAGAACCTTCAGTTAAAGCTAGACGCAGCAAAAACAAAAAATTATATTGATTACGGCTTTTACGGTGGTTTGACGCCAGACAATTTAGATGAGTTGACTGACTTAGCGGATAGCGATGTAGTGGCGTTTAAATGTTTTTTATCTACCTGCGGTTCAGATGAGCCTGGAGATTTTAAAAACGTTGATGGAACAACATTAATAGAAGGAATGAGTATATTAGCGAAGAAAGATCAGTTGCTATGTATACATGCTGAAGATGCTGGTCTTACTGACAGATTAGAAGCTGAAATGATGGCTCGAGGACAAACGAGTGCAGAGGATTATGTAGCATCTAGACCTATTCTGGCAGAAGTCATCGCGGTTAAGCAAGCCCTTGACGCAGCAAAGAAAACAGGATGCTCTCTTCATTTTGTTCATATTAGTTCAGCTGAAGCGATTGAAGTGATTCAAGCGGCAAAAGCAGAAGGAGTTGATGTGACGGTAGAGTCCTGCCCTCATTATTTTGTACTTTCGGCTGAAGAGTTACAGGAGCTCGGGACATTAGCAAAATGCCAGCCTCCGTTGCGCAGTAAAGCAGAAATGGAGAAGCTTTGGGGTTGCTTAATGCGTGGGGAAATTGACTGGCTTGCTTCAGACCATTCACCTTGCACAATTGAATTAAAACAGGGGGATTTCTTTACGGCGTGGGGAGCATTTCAGGTTGTCAGAATACGGTTGATGTGATGTTTGATGAAGCCGTAAAAAAAAGAAAGATGCCTTAGTTGATTTTGCCCAATTGATTGCCACAAAACCAGCTAAACGAATGCAGCTCTCGCAAAAAGGAGAGATCGCAATTGGTAAAGACGCAGACCTTTTCTTTCTTGATGAAAATCAAACATATACAGTTAGTGAAGACCAGCTATTTTATAAAAACAAACACACCCCTTATACTGGAAGAAAGATTGACTGTAAAATCACTCAAGTAATTGTGCGAGGTTCTCTTGTTTATGATGCTCTAGATGGTTTTCAGGAGAACCAATTGGACAGTTTATCAAGCCGAATAAAGGAGGGGACGAGAGTGAGAGATAAACTTGGTGCGTTTATTCCAAAGGAAGTACAACGTGATGGGAACAAGACAGGATCATTAGCTGGATTAACCTTTGCTGTGAAAGATGTGATGGCTGTTAAAGGCATAACAATGGCGCTGGTAATCCTGATTATGAGCGTCAAAGCAATGTAAGCGAGAATGATAGTCCCGTTGTTGAAGCACTTCTAAAAGCAGGGCAAACTTACACGGTATGACGATAACCGATGAGCTTATGTATAGTTTGAACGGTGAAAACATTCATTACGGAACGCCAATAAATCCTCATAACGAAGAACGAATTCCAGGAGGATCGTCAAGTGGGTCTGCTTCAGCTGTTGCTGGAGGATTGGTTGATTTCGGTATAGGAACGGATACAGCAGGCTCTGTACGTATTCCCTCGTCCTATTGTGGCTTGTATGGCTTTCGGCCAACGCACGGTTCAATTCATATGGATGGCGTGATACCGCTTGCAAAAAGTTTTGATACTGTAGGATGGATGACTAAAAGTAGTGCTTTGTTACAAAGGGTCGGGGAGGTTCTCCTTCCAAGAGCAGAAGTGGTATCGGATGCGCCGGAACTTCTTATCGATGAACAACTAGTGCAAACAGCATCAACAGAAGTAACAAAACGAGTATTTGAAACCGCGGAGAAGCTTGGTGCGAAACGGGTTTCTTATTTTGATTCTGTGACTCTTGAAGAAGGTTTTGAAACGTTTCGCATGATTCAAGGGCGTGAAATCTGGCAGGCTCATGGAGAATGGATTGAAGCTGAGAATCCAACCTTCGCTGAAGATATTGGCAATCGATTGAACTGGGCAAAATCTCTTAACCAAGCAGAAATGAATGAGTGGCTTGGCAAAAAAGAATCATTCGAAAAGAGAGTAGCTGCTTTATTTAACAAAAATACGTTACTCTTACTGCCAACAGCCGCAGGACCTGCTCCAGTGAAAGGGAGAAGTGGTGAAAAAATGGAAAAGTTACGTTCGCAAACGATGACGCTCACGTCTATTGCTGGGTTGTCAGGGTATCCACAAACAACTGTACCAATTGGTGAAGTAGACGGTATGCCTGTTGGACTTTCTGCCATCGCGCTGAAAAACAGAGATCACTTTTTACTAGATTGGATACAAAAGACATTTTAATTGGGGAGAAGGGGTGCGAAGGCATCTCATCTCTTTTTTGTTTTATCGATATCATGAAAGAAAGATCTTGTCTAATTTTTGTTTAAATAATCTGACAATGATGCTTCCATCTATTATGATAGGAAGTGAGATTTGGAATATAAATAATGTACATAACATATGAGTTTGCAAGAAGGAGATTATTATCCTGAAAGGTGAGATTAAATGAATGGAAATTCGCAAATTTCAAGAAGATAATAGCTATGAACAAGCAACTAAACATCGAAAACCTGTAACGTTTGCAGAGAAGGAACCACAGAATTGGTCAATTAGTGGGCATTTCATCGGTTGGCGCTTTTATGCCAAGTCCTTCAGCACCGGCCTATCATGCATTAAAGGCATTTGTTTCTCATAACATGAAAAGTATACAAAAAAAGAATAATCGAATTCTAGAAACGGATGTCCGTTGCGGGTTTATTAATACGGCAATGGCTAAAGGAGAAAGGCTTTTTTGGGTTGCTCCAGTTACAAAAGCAGCAGAGAAATTTATAAAGGAATAATAAGAAGAAAGCGCGTATTGTACGTGACAAAGCGGTGGAGGCTTGTAGCTTGGTTGCTTAAAGCAAAGGAGCATTTCCTTTAATAGAAAAGCTGCAGCAAGAAGTGCAGCTTATTTTTATGTTGATTCTGGTACGAGCACGTCTATATGAGAAGGAAGTAAATGAATTTCAATTGGTAGGCTTGTACCCGATTCACCGTCTATGTTTGTTGTAATCGTTTCAGTCGATTCAACTCGAATTTTTTTCGCTGTAAAGGCATGGACATGACGACTATTTTCTAAATTCCCAGTTAGTAAAGAAGTTCCGACAACCGCTGTGTCAAACCAATTCGTATCTTTAACAACGAAGCAGTGCAAAAGACCGTCATCGATTTCTGCACTTGGTGCAAGCTGTTCAAATCCACCTACAGAGTTTGTTAACGCGGCAACAAATAAGATGGAATCCCCTTCCCAGCGCTGATTATCATACGTAATCGTTAAGGGGCTTGCTGCATTTCCTACAAGTGTTTTAAATCCTTCTTTAACATAAGCAAGGAAACCAAGCTTTGATTTCTCGTCTGAAGGAACTTCAGATAGAGACGCTGCGAGCTTACCAGCTGCAATGACGTTGATAAACAGTTGTTCATTTACTTTACCGATATCTGCTTTTCTGGTTGTCGTTGATTGTAAAACCTGAATTGCCTTTTCAGGGTTAAGCGGTATCCGGAGTGCTCGAGCAAAGTCATTAACCGTACCAAGTGGAATGACCGCCAGAGTTGGACGATAGTCACTCTCAACCATTCCATTAATGGTTTCATGTAGCGTACCATCTCCGCCAGCCGATACTACTAAATCGAATTTTTCTTGGCACGCATCTTGGCAAAAATAAGTAGCATCCATTTCTTTCTTCGTTTCATTAACCGTCACCGTATATCCGATTTTTATTAATTCAGTTGCTGCTTTCTCTGCATAGTCTTGGGCTTCTTCTTTTCCAGATGTAGGGTTCACAATGATCATGCTTGTTTCATTATTCCATTCTCCCTCCTCTTTTTTTAAAGTTTTCTCTTTTAGTTGTCTCACAGATAAGAACTTTTTGCACGTGACTTGAAACCCATAGCAAATCAAAAACGTAGTATACTTGTGCAGGAAGGGGAGATTTTATGACGTTTTGGATTTTAATTATGGCGCTTACTTGTTTGAACTTAAACCTGATGCAGTGGGTACAAGGATTGCAAAGGGCGCCTAAGCAATGGTTTTTTGCTCAATTATCAAGGTATATAATTGGGCTCATTATTAGCTTTGTATTGATTTATGTCATGCTTATCGATATCTCGGTAACGGGCTTGCTCAATACATTTGGTTTTATTGTGGCAATTAATTTAATTGTATCTGGTTTTTTTCAAGCACCTTTAAAAAAGAAAAGCAGCAAGAATAAAGTAGAAAAATTAAAGCAAGTGAAACTACCAACTCCAAAAATACAAACAGGAATTGGTGCAGCCATTTTTCTTGCCCTTATTGTTTTAAATGTACTTTATCCTTTAACCGTTACTCAAGAACTTGCTCAACTTGGGGAGATTGAAGTGACGGATGAGCAAATTGATTCAGTTACGGAAGATAGCGTGCGTTCTGTTCCATATACATACGCACGATATAAATCAGAGATTGTCTTTGGAAATATTGAAAACTATTCCTTCTACGAACTAGGTGAAACGAGTATTCAAAAAATCAACGATGAGCTCTTTTGGGTATCACCAATTGAATACTCAAGTGTCTGGCGTTGGATTCGTGCGGATTATGCACCTGGATATGTGATGGTGAGTGCGGAAAATCCAAATGCTGAAGCGCAACTTGTTGATGATTACGAAATGACCTATGTTCCGAGTGCTTTCCTTGGTGAGAACCTCGATCGCCATGTAAGAAGCGAATACGGTGATATTATATTAATGGGTTATTCATTTGAACCAGATGATGAAGGAAACCCTTACTATGCCTATTCATACGCGTATTATGAACATTACCGTACAGGACCAAAAGCAGATGGTGTTATTTTAATTGATGCTGTAACAGGTGAAATGGAACAATATGCATTAGGCGAGCAGCCTGATTTTATTGATAATGCGATTGACTACCGCATTGCACTTGATTATGCGTATTGGTTTGGTACGTATAGTAATGGCTTGTTTAACTCTATTTTCGCAAAAGAAGGAGTGCACCAACCAACGAGTGATGAAGAATGATTGGTGTGCTTGGTCCAGATGACAATATGTATTGGATGATTGACCATATGCGACCAAGCCAGGAATCAAATGCGATGGTTGGTTTTACGATGATTAATGCCCAAACAGGTGAAGCTACCTATTACTCTGGGACATCAGGTATGACAAACGCTCGTGGCGCTCGTGATGCTGTTAATCGGACTTACCAACGTGAACAATGGGAAGGGACACAGCCAGTACTCTACTCCGTGTATGACAACTATACTTGGGTCGTTCCAGTTGTTGACCAAAGTGGATTAATGCGCGAAATTGCGATGGTTCATGCAGACACATCAAGTGTCGCGAGGGGAACAAACAGAGAAGAGGCGTTTAATAACTATCGACAAATGCTAGCAAATGATCTTGGATCGGATGATTATGTTCCAACTGATTTATTTGACGAAGAGACAATTTCTGGTTCAGTTTACCGGGTCAGTGATACGTATAATAATCGTTTCTTACAAGTGTTAATAGAAGGCGAAAGTCGTGTGCTGGAATTTGATGTTACCTCAAATGCAAATGCTGTCTTCATTGAGCCAGGTGATGTCATTGAAGCAATTGTTAATGACACAGGTGAGGGAATCTTACCTGTACAAAGGTTTACAAATGAAACGGTAGATGACGAATTTGGAGAAGTAGAAGAGTTTGAAATTGAAGAAGAGAACGGCTCAGATAGTGATGAAACAATCGCTGACGATGGGGAAAGTGAAGAGTAAGTAAATTTGTTTAAGAGTCTGTCGACCAGTGAAATAAGTGATGGTCGACAGACTTTTTTGGTAAAAAAAGAAATAAATTATTTTTCTTTAAAAGTGAAACAAGTTAGTAAACGAGTAAGTAATTATCTTTTGAAGAAAATGAACGATTTTAGTAAAAAGTAGCGAAAATGATGGAGACGGCGTGAGTAATAAATTGAAAGACTTGGTATATCAGTGTTTAATAGACTTTTCTTATTGGGAAATACGAAAAGAAGAACATAAAACGAAATGAATAATCTGAAAA
>BAXC01000156.1 GCA_001310375.1 Bacillus sp. JCM 19041
TTCAGGACGTCTTACACTTCTCCCCGCCAGTCTCAGTCCTTCAAACGCTTGAGGAGATGTAACTTCATGAACCAAGTGCAAATCGACATAGAGCAAATTCGGCTTTCCTTGTTCTGCTACTACTGCATGTGCATCCCAAATTTTTTCAATGATCGTTTTTGCCATTTTTTTATCCTCCCCATTATTTGCTGTATGAAGCGATTTTTAATGCTTCAATCACAGCGTCTGTCATCTCTGTTGTCGAAACAATCCGATCACCTGCTGAAGCAATATCCGGCGTACGGTAACCATTACGTAACGCGTCTTCAATAGCACCTTCAATCGTTTTTGCTTCTTCAATAAATCCAAGCCCATATTGGAGCAACATAGCTGCAGAAGCAATCGCCGCTAATGGATTCGCTATTCCTTTCCCTGCAATATCCGGCGCTGATCCATGTACTGGTTCAAACAAGCCAGCTTCGACGAATTCATACTCGCTGATGGCAGCAAACCAAGCGAGCCGGAAATCATGGATGCTTCATCGCTTAAAATATCGCCAAATAAATTCTCAGTTACGATTACATCAAATTGCTTCGGGTTACGAATCAGTTGCATCGCTGCATTATCTACAAGCATGTGTTCAAGCAAGACGTCCTGATATTCATTCGCTATTTCCTCCGCCACCTCCCGCCATAACCTGCTTGACTCAAGGACATTCGCTTTATCTACAGACATCACGCGTCCTCTTCTAAGCCGTGCAAAATCAAACGCTTGTTTGAGAATTCTTTTTATTTCCGATCGCTTATACAAAAGTGTATCCACTACACCTTGCTCACCATCAATTTCACGACGCTCACTTGGTGAACCAAAGTAAATTCCACCTGTTAATTCACGAACAATTAAAAGGTTCACACCAGTTAACACTTCTGGCTTTATAGAGGATGAATGAATTAAAGGTTCCATTACTTGGACCGGGCGTAAATTCGCGTAAAGATCAAGCGCTTTGCGAATTTGCAAAAGACCACGTTCTGGTCTTATCGCAGGTTCCACACCATCCCATTTAGGTCCTCCTACCGCTCCAAGCAAAATGGCGTCTGCTTTTAAACATTGTTCGACGGTTTTATCTGGTAGAGGAACACCTGACTCGTCAATGGCGGCTCCTCCAATCTGTTCCTCTATAAATTGAAAGGTCCGCCCAAAAGTCTTTCCTACTTCCTCCAGAACACGTTTTGTTTCAGACACAATTTCTGGACCAATTCCATCACCTGGTAAAAGAACAATCTTCTTTTCCATACGAACCTCCTAACTCTTTACCTTTGATTTACTTTGAATCTGTTGACGCTTTAACATTCGATTAACCGCATGAATGTACGCCTTTGCAGAAGCCTCCAACACGTCATGCGCAACCCCTCTGCCAGATTGTTCTATACCATCTGACTCGATACGAACATGTACTTCAGCTAACGCATCCTCTCCACCATTAACCGATTGAATTCGGTAATCTTTTAATTCATAATGACTTCCCGTTAACTTTCCAAGCGTATTATAGATAGCTTCTACACTACCAGAACCTGTTCCCGCCTCTTCGATTCTTCCCCCTCCGTAAAGAGCAAGTCGAATTGTAGCCGTCGGCACATGAGTGGTGCCATAACTCACTTGCAGAGCCTCGAGTTCATATTGCGCATTTTGTAACTCATCTGTTGCATCTGCCATCAATGCAAACAGATCATCTTCTGTCACTTCTTTCTTTTTGTCAGCTAAATCTTTGAAAGCACCAAAAATAGTTTTCAACTTTTCTTCTGATCCTGTGAAGCCAAGCTCATTTAATTTTGTTTTAAATGCATGACGGCAGAATGTTTGCCCAAAGGTGCGGAAGAGGTAGCACCAACAAGCTCTGGTGTTATAATTTCATACGTACTTTTATGCTTTAGCATGCCATCTTGATGAATTCCCGCTTCATGAGCAAATGCATTTGCACCAACAACTGCTTTATTACCTGGAACATTCATTGAGGTCAAACGACTCACAAGCGAACTTGTTCGTTTCAATTCCCGTAATTGAAGAGCTGTTTTAGCTCCGTAATAATCAGAGCGAATTTGCAAGGCAACCGCTATTTCTTCTAGCGATGCGTTACCCGCACGTTCACCAATTCCGTTTATTGTACACTCCACTTGCCCCGCTCCCGCTTGGATCGCCGCAAGTGAGTTCGCAACACCCATTCCTAGATCATCGTGATTGTGAGTTGATAACACAGCCTTTTCAATATTAGGTACATGTCTAATGACATATTCAAATAATTCGGATATTTCTTCAGGAGTTGTATACCCAACAGTATCAGGTAAGTTGATAACCGAGGCCCCCGCAGAAATAGTCGCTTCGATTATTCTTGCTAAAAACGCCCAATCAGATCTACTCGCATCTTCAGCCGAGAACTGAACGTGTGGAAATTTAGCAGCTGCATATTTCACACTTTGAACAGCCTGCTCAATAACTTCATCTGGAGTCATTTTAAGCTTGTATTGCATATGAATGGGCGACGTCGCTAAAAACACATGTAATCTTGGTTCTGCACTATTTTTTAACGCCTCCCATGCTGTATCAATATCACTTGTTTTTGAACGAGCAAGTCCTGTAATGGAAGCGCCTTTTATCATTTCAGCAATTTCTTTCACGGATTGAAAATCTCCAGGAGAGGAGGCTGGAAAACCAGCCTCAATGATATCGACGCCCAAGCGTTCAAGCTGACGGGCAATTTCTATTTTTTCTTTGCCGTTCAAATTCACACCAGGTGTTTGTTCCCCATCACGTAACGTCGTATCAAAGACGTTAATTTTTCGCACTTCCAACCACTCCTTTCGATTTAGACGCTTTTACGAATGGCATCATTTCGCGAAGCTCACGTCCCACAACTTCAAGCGGATGATTTTTTTCTGCTTCATTAATTGCGTTGTACTCTGGACGGTTTAATTTGTTTTCTAAAATCCATCCTTTTGCAAACTTCCCTTTTTGAATATCCGTTAAAATAGCTTTCATTTCTGCTTTTGTTTCATCAGTGACGATTCGTGGTCCTGCTTGAAAATCACCATTGTGCCGTGTCAGAGATTGAATAACGCATGTACTCTAATCCACCTTCATACATCAGATCAACGATAAGCTTCAACTCATGCAAACACTCAAAGTAAGCAATCTCTGGTTGGTAACCAGCTTCCACAAGTGTTTCAAAACCTGCTTTTACTAGTGCAGAAGTTCCTCCACATAGAACTGCTTGTTCCCCAAAAAGATCCGTTTCCGTTTCTTCTTTAAACGTAGTCTCTAGTACACCTGCACGAGCCGCGCCAATTTGTTTCGCATATGCTAACGCTGTGTCCTTTGCCTGACCAGTCGCATCTTGATGAACTGCAATCAGCGCAGGGACACCAGCACCTTCGGTATATGTGCGGCGAACAAGGTGTCCCGGCCCTTTTGGTGCCGCTAAAAAGACATCCACATTTTCAGGAGGAACGATTTGGTTAAAATGAATATTAAAACCGTGAGCAAATACAAGCGACTTCCCTGCTCCAAGTTCTGGCTCAATTGATTCTTTATAAATGGAAGGTTGATGCTCATCAGGTAGTAAGATCATGATTACATCCGCCTTCGCCGAAGCCTCTTGAACGGAATGAACATGGAAGCCATCTTCCGTCGCTTTATCCCAAGATTTCCCTGGTCTTAACCCTACAACAACATCAACTCCTGATTCACGCAAATTCTGCGCATGCGCATGTCCTTGAGAACCATATCCGATAATTGCTACTGTTTTCCCCTGTAATACTTGCTCATTCACATCACCGTTGTAATAAACCTTAGCCATTTAAAATCTCTCCCTTATTTTTGTTTATATGGACTCGCTTCAATTAATAAGCGTTAGTCTAGACATATCCGTGCTCACTTTTGCACTTCTGTTAATCGCTGTTACACCGGTTCGTGCAACTTCTTGAATTCCATACGGTTTAACAAGTTCAATAAACGCTTCAACTTTTTCTGTATTTCCTGTTACTTGCAAAGTCATTGAATCTTTGCCAATATCAATTGCCTGTGCTCGAAACGTTTCAGCGAGTGAGGCTATTTCGCCTCGTTGAACAGAAGTCGCCATAATGCGAACTAATACCAATTCGCGAGCAACCGTTGCCTCATCCGTTATGTCTTTAATTTTCAACACTTCAATTTGCTTATGAAGCTGCTTTATCACTTGTTCTACATTTTCCATCGAATCAACGATTACAACAAATGTCATCCTTGATATAGAGGGATTCTCCGTCACACCGACTGTGATACTGTCGATGTTGTATTGCCTTCTTGAAAACAATCCTGTTATTCGATTTAATACCCCGGAGCGATTGTGGACTAGAACCGTTATCGTTCGTTTCATGATGGCTTTACCCCTTCCATACAATGGTGACCTTGACCTGGGCAGATCATTGGGTAAACATTTTCTTCTTTTGCAACACATACCTCAAGCAAAACAGGTCCAGGGTATGACAATGTTTCTTCTATTGCTCCATCCAATTCAGATAATTTTTCGGCTTTGATAGCCTTGATGCTATAGGCATCAGCTAGCTTACTAAAGTCTGGCTGTATCGGAAAAAGGGAATGAGAGTAACGTTCTCCATGAAATAACTGTTGCCATTGCCGAACCATTCCAAGTGAAGCGTTATTAACAATAATTATCTTCACTGGTAGTTGAAGTTCTTGCAGGATAGACATTTCCTGTAATGTCATTTGAAATCCAGCATCCCCTGTAATCGCAAGGACTGGCAATTCAGGTTCGGCGATTTGGGCACCAATAGCTGCCGGAAAACCAAAGCCCATTGTCCCTAGGCCTCCTGATGTAACCCATCGATTTGGTTTATTGTAAGCAAAAAACTGGGCTGCCCACATTTGGTGCTGGCCTACATCGGTTGTAACGATCGCTTCACCATTTGTTTGTTCATATAATTTCTGAATTAATTCTTGTGGCTTAATCACTTCCTGGTCACGCTTAAACCAGAGAGGGTACTCTTTTTTCCATGACTGTGTCTGATTGCGCCACTCATCATGTTCTGCGTTTGGTCCTTTTCCTTGAAGCAACATCGTTAATGCGGCTTTTGCATCACCAACAACCGGGATATCAACATGAATGTTTTTCCCTATCTCCGCCGGATCAATATCAATATGGGCAATTGTTGCGTAAGGAGCAAAATGTTCTAAAACTCCTGTTAAACGATCATCGAAACGAGAACCAATATTGATAAGAAAATCCGTCTCATGCAGAGCCATATTAGCTGCGTATGTTCCGTGCATTCCACCCATCCCTAAATGAAGTTCATTATTTCCCGGGTAAGAACCTAGTCCTAATAATGTATTTACTAGCGGAAGTTGATTTTTCTCGGTAAATTGGATTAGTTCATCACTGGCTTGAGCATGCAATACTCCAGCTCCAGCCAACAAAACAGGCTTTTTAGCAGTCTGCAGCTTTTCCAGAACCTTTCGAATTTGTTGCTTATTAGGTTTAGTAGTTGGTTGGTATCCAGGTAAATGGACTTTTTTCTCATAGTGAAATGTTGTGACTTGTTGTGAAATATCTTAGGTAAATCAATCAACACCGGCCCAGGCCTACCAGTAACGGCAATATGGAATGCTCCTTCACTGTTTGTGCAAGTTCATCAACTGACCTTATTTGGAAGTTATGTTTCGTAATCGGCATTGTAATTCCTAACATATCCGCTTCTTGGAAAGCATCAGTCCCAATCACTTGCGTACCAACTTGCCCTGTAATTACAACTAGCGGTAATGAATCCATCATTGCATCAGCAATTCCCGTTACAACATTTGTAGCCCCCGGCCCTGAAGTAACAATACATACACCAGGCTTTTGAGTAATGCGCGCATATCCTTCTGCAGCATGAATCGCACCTTGTTCATGCCTAGCGAGAATATGGTTCATTCCAAGCTTGTATATTTCATCATAAGTCGGCAAAATGGCTCCGCCGGATAGCCAAAAATGACATCAACACCTTCACTAGCTAACGCTTTTAACAGGATCTCTGAACCTGTACACAATCTGTTTTTTTCTTTTACGGGTTGTTTCTCTGCTTCCTTGGAATGAATCATAAACCTGCCTCCTTTAATGGTTTTTTAAAAGAAAAAAAGCTTCCTCACATCCCATGCCAAATTTAACTTCAGCAAGGGGCGAGAAAGCTTTCACGCGGTACCACCCTTATTCACTAACTATTGTTAGCCTCTTGCGGACATTTCGCCCGCATTTTTGATAACGAATGCAACTGGTACATTCGGCGCTCCTACTTCAATTTTCAGATGCGCACTCGGAGGTGAGTTTCATATTGGTTTTAACACCGTTTCACAGCGCCAACGGTTCTCTGTAGATAAATACCAACATTACTTTCCTCTTCATCGATTTTCGTTATTAAATTTTCATTACTCCGCCAGTATTTGCGGATGTAACTAATTTTGAGTACCTTGCTAGATAACCTTTTTCACTTTAGGCTCTGGCTCTTTCCAACCTTCACGACGTCTTGCAAACTCTTCATCACTAACATCCCACTCAATTGTACGTTCTATCAGATTAATAGAAATTATATCCCCATTTTCAACGAAAGCAATCGGTCCGCCTTCTGCTGCTTCAGGAGAAATATGTCCAATCGAGATTCCACGAGACGCCCCTGAAAAACGTCCATCTGTTATCAGTGCTACTTTTGTACCTAACCCTCTTCCCTGAATTGCAGAAGTTGGAGCAAGCATCTCTGGCATTCCTGGTCCACCTTTTGGCCCTTCATAACGAATGACTACAACATGGTCTGCATGGACAGTCCCTTTATTTATTTCATCCTGTGCTTCCTCTTGCGAATTAAATACAATCGCTTCTCCAGTGAAAATCTTTATTGTTGGGTCAACCGCTCCGACTTTAATAACCGCGCCGTCTGGAGCAAGGTTTCCGTATAAAATTGATAATCCGCCAACGGGGCTATATGCCGTTTCCCTTTTCCGGATCACATCGCTATTTGTAATCTCCGCATGAGCAACATTTTCATAAAGTGACTTTCCTGTGATCGTAATTCGATCACCTTTTACAGCCCCCATTTCTACAAGTTCTTTCATGATTGCTGCTACTCCACCAGCTTTATGAACATCGTCCATTGAATAATCCGACGCAGGACTGATCTTACATAAATAAGGAACACGTTCAGCCACTTGATTAATTCTTTGCAAATCATAATCAATCTCTGCTTCGTTAGCAATTGCCAATGTATGAAGGACTGTATTCGTTGACCCGCCCATCGCCATATCGAGAGCAAAAGCGTCATCAATCGTTTCTTCTGTAACAATGTCCCGTGGTCGAATATCGTTCTCAATCAATTCCATTAAGTGTTTAGCAGCATCTTTTATTAGTTTATGTCTGCCTTTAGAAGTAGCGACCAATGTCCCATTTCCTGGAAGAGCAAGACCTAACATTTCCATTAGAGAATTCATTGAATTAGCAGTAAACATCCCTGAACATGATCCACATGTTGGGCAGGCCTGCTGTTCGATTTCCAAGAGTTCCTCTCTTGTCAGTTTACCTGACGCAAATGCGCCCACTCCTTCAAAGACGGATACAAGTGAAAGACTTTGACCATCTTTCGTCCTACCAGCTTCCATCGGACCACCAGATACAAATACGGATGGCACATTCGTTCGAACCGAAGCCATTAACATACCAGGTGTGATCTTATCGCAATTTGGTATATAAAAAACACCATCAAACCAATGGGCATTAATAACGGTTTCCGCTGCATCGCAAATGATCTCTCTGCTCGGAAGTGAATACCTCATTCCGATATGTCCCATGCAATGCCATCATCCACTCCAATTGTATTAAACTCAAATGGGATACCACCAGCTTCGATGATAGCTTCTTTCGCCACTTCGGCAAATTTGTTTAAATGCATATGACCTGGAATAATATCAATGTATGAATTACACACACCGATAAAAGGCTTATCCATGTCTTCTTCTTTGACACCAGCTGCTCGAAGAAGACTTCTATGAGGCGCCCGGTCGATCCCTTTTTTGATCATGTTGCTTCTCAATTGAATCGCCCCCCGTACTGCTTTTTGCTTACTCTCTTTTTTACGTTCATGCAAAGAAGTATTAAAGAACACTCCTCCTGCAGAGGACAGTTGTTTTTGTTTAACTATTATTGCAATTTACTATACGCCTCTTACTAGAGATGGTCAACCATTTTTCGAAAATTGTATTTAAGTGAAAATTTGTGTATGCGCTTCCACATCAGGTATCACGCTAATTATCTTTTAGAAATTTTTTTTGGCTTCCTAGCTATATTTTTCCGAAAAGCGGGGATTATAAAAAAAACAGGCGGTGATTAAATGCAACGAAAATACACGAAAATAAAATTTATTAAAAGTTTACGTTTTCTTTCTCGCTTTTTCTCTCCACACCCACGAGCATCTCTTGTCGTGGTAACAAACCAGTGGGAATTATGCCATCAAGAAACAGAACGTAAACTTTGTCGATATTTACGCGACAGAGGCTACTATACCTCACCCGATTATTTCGTCGACTCTATCTCGATTAATGTTGCAATAGTGCCTTACCGTGTCGCATTAATAAGAAAACAAGAGGCTGCGAAAGAAAGGAAAATCGCTCGTCATTTACAGCGCAAAGGCTGGTCTGTTTATTTCTATTCTGAAGAACACATACGTAAAGATATCGATCGATTGCTGTATTCAATCGAATCAAACATTCAACCTTTAGAAAACGCCTCATTGCACATATAAGCAAGGCGTTTTTTGTTTGTCTCTTAGTCTAAACATACTCACTTTTTTCTGCATACAAAAAATCTTTTTTAAACAAATCAAAAACCCCCTATCCAAGATAAGAGGTTTTTGTTACATTCATTTAAGTTTAAGCTACATCCCAGGAGAGATTCGAACTCCCGACCGACGGCTTAGAAGGCCGTTGCTCTATCCAGCTGAGCTACTGGGACTCAAAATATGGAGCGGGTGATGA
>BAXC01000157.1 GCA_001310375.1 Bacillus sp. JCM 19041
CCACTGTTCTTATTTTGTGGGGAGCACCCTTTTTGCAGTTATTACTGGTATACGAGGCGGAGCTCCTGGCCCTACTTCTTATGGATTGCACCAATCTTACTACTCAGTATTTTAGGAGCCATTGCATTTGTCTACCTGATGACACTTGCTTTTGCGCAGGTTATTCCTGGGCACCGTACGAAAGAACTAATGACTGTCACAAGCGCTTTAAGTGGTATCATCGTTTTCTTTCTTGTTCAAACCTTTAACCTTTCTTCTACAGAGGGTGAATTCAATCCTGAATCAATTCAATTCAACTACCCAGAATGGCTCCCCACATCATGGGCTGGTGAAATGTTAACTGCTGCCTTTAATGGAACGATCACATTAGCTACTTGGGGCTACTTCGTCATTTTTCTTGGCTTTGTTATTGGTCTTCTTCTTTTCAGCCTTTTTTTAGTGGAGAGAGGATTTCGACACGGTTGGATCAAGAGCCACGATGCTAAAAAGAAAAAACACAAGAATGGTGGACGACAACAACATGTTACACGTCCACTTAAAGCTCTAATTCAAAAAGAACGAGCGTATTTTTCCGAGATATCCGTGAATGGCTTCAACTAATGCCAATTATTGTCCTCTTATTTGTTATGGTTTTTCCTTTGTTTAATCAAGGGTTATATCCTCTATTACAAGAGATCCCACTTTTATCTTACGGAGTTATGCAAATTGTCTTCTTTCTGAGCTTTTCATTTGCAGCTGGTAATTTCACGGCAAGCAGTGTAGGAAGAGAAGGTCCTAATATACACCTTCTTTCGGTATTGCCGATTAAAGGAATTGATATTGTACGTGCCAAATTCTTATTCCATTGGTTTTCCTTACTTGCTATTCTTGCCATCTTTGAACTAATTGGTTTTATCCTATTCGGTTGGCCCTTCTGGCTTCCTATTTTAGGCTTTTTTGTTATCGGCATTGCGATTGCTGGTCTAAGTAGCTTAAGCCTTTACGTGGGCACACAAAGTCCTCGTTTTAACGAACGCCAACCCCAGGCAAGAGTGCAAACCGCTGCTTCATTTCTTTTAATGTTTGCTTCTTTGTTTTATATTCTTATTTTCTTTATTCCAGTTGGCCTAGCTGTCTTACCACTTGGAGAATTGGAGCAGATGTTCTTAGAAGATGAAGATGCGAGAAACTTTTTTATTCAACTCGTTCAATTTTTTATTCGAATTCATGCAAATAACACTTTTGCCATCTTATCTGTAAGCACATTATGTGTCACACTGCTTTCAGGGGGATTATCATGGTATTTTATTAAAAAAAGTGCTCGTGCATTCGACACTGGCATCGAGATCGATATTCAATCAAAATAAAAGAAAAACAGCGTGAGCCGCTTAAATGCGGTTCACGCTATTTCATACGATCCATTTATAGTTCCGTTTCACTTTTAAGCTGCACATTTTTTTGCGGGGCAAAGGTGGAGATGGCATGCTTATAAACAAGTTGTTGACGACCTTCCGTCTCGACAATAACGGTGAAATTATCAAACCCTTTAACTTGGCCACGCAGTTGGAAGCCGTTTAAAAGAAAGACGGTGACCGGGATCGACTCTTTACGTAATTGATTTAAAAATTGGTCTTGGATATTCACTGTAGCCTTCATGTAGCAGACTCCTCTCTCTCTATCATTCTCTTTTCTTATTCGTGTCGGAACCTTAGTTTTCCTGCTAAAAAAGTCTGCACATCTTGAAATATTTTATTTTCCCGTTTATCCCCTACATCAAACCAAATCGCTTCACTACGGTTGCGGAACACGTTAATTGCCTTTTCGCATAGCGTCTTGAATTTTGTTTTAGTTGCTCAATCGCTGATTCAAACGAGCACTCTCCCCGCAAAAATGCGTACAATTCTTTATAACCAATGGCTTGAATCGCCTGTCCTTCAACACCGTCTTTATAAAGGCGAGTCACTTCTTCTAATAATCCCGCATTCAACATCAATTCAACCCGCTTATCAATCCGTTCATACAACTGATCACGCTCCATTGTCAACCCAATCATTGCTGTATCAAAGCGGGGCTTGGCAAGTTCATTCGGCTGTTCTGAAAACAGAGTTCCTGTCGTATAAATGACCTCTAATGCTCGAATAACTCGACGTGAATTATTCGGATGAATGGCAACAGCTGCCTCTGGGTCAACATCAGCTAACTGATTGTGTAAAGCAAGTGCCCATGCTCATATAGATAATGCTCCATCTGTTTCCGATAATCCTCGTCTGCCTTCGCATCCGCAAATGAGAATTCATGGGTTACTGCTTGAACATACAGTCCTGTGCCACCAACTAAGATCGGCACATTACCCCGACTTCGTATCTCTGCAATGGCACGGAGTGCACGCTCTTGGAACATCGATACCGCCCAAGGCTCTGTTGGATCTAGAATATCGATTAAATGATGTGGAGCTTGTGCCATCTCTTCTACGCTTGCTTTTGCCGTGCCAATATCCATCGTTTTATACACTTGCATCGAATCGCCGCTTACAATTTCTCCGCCCAATTCCAGAGCAAGTTTGATGCTCAGTGCTGTTTTTCCAACGGCTGTCGGACCAACGATCGCAATAAGTGGTTCGTTATTCAATGAAGTCAACACCCCTTTTTTTACTGCTGTCTAATAAAAGCAGACCATATTGAAATGCAGCATGTTGACGTCGCTTTACAACAAATTCAAACCGTTCAAATTGCTGACTTTGATAATGGTCTTTTAAAAACTACTGCACGCCGAGCCACACGCTTTGCTTCTTGAACCATTTCAAGCGAAAGAGGTTGATAACATGCAAACTTACGCATGCCTGCAAGGCCAGGAGAATCAATTTTTGTTTCAAACATTGGATCAAAATAAACAATATCGGCACTATTATCAGCCGCCTTTTTTAAAAAGTGCAAGCTATCACATTGCTTAACCTGAACACGCCGCATTGCATTTATAAAAAATGCGTCCGCATCAGTCCAAGACTGCAATCCGTGGGCAACAATGACTGCAATACGATGATCGGCCTCTAACCCGATTACTTTTCCGCTTTTTCCTACAGCCAGTTGTGCCATAACAGCATCTGCCCCCATGCCTAATGAAGCGTCGATCACAACATCTCCCTCGCTTAATTGTGCAGTTTCAATCAATGGGTCATGCCTAGTTTGTTTCCACTGCTTGTATCGAAGTAAGGAGGAATTTGGATGGTAGAAAAAAGGAGTTTCCTCATTTAAACCATAAAGAGCGAGTTTATTTTTGGCGACGATCAATACATCCATCTTATATTCTCGAAACAATGTTTCGAGAGAACGGTCTTCTCGTTCAATAAAAGGAACCTGTAATTGTTGAGCGCAGTGCATAGCCACCCCTTTTAATTTTTCCGCTTGCTTTCTTGCCGTTGTGACAATCAATCAATCAAACTCCTCTACATTACTCGTTTAAACATTTTCTCCAATTCATAAGTTGAAAAATGGATAATAATCGGTCGCCCATGGGGGCATGTGTATGGTTCTGTACATCTGCGTAATGTTTCTAACAGTTGAAAGATCTCATCATGGCGTAAATGACGATTCGCTTAATAGCTGCTTTGCAACTCATTAGAATTGCGGCTTCTTCCCGCAAATCTTGTACATTAATGGTCCGCATTTCGAGTAACTGTTCAAACATTTCACGAATAGTCGATTCTTCTTCTCCACTCGGAAACCACGTAGGGTGTGAACGGACCATAAATGTATTCTTTCCAAATTCTTCCAAAAATAAGCCAACCGCTTCTAACTTTTCCTTTGATTCATTGATTAAAAGTGCTTCACGTGTCGTTAACTCCAACGTAATCGGCACAATTAATTCCTGGGTTTGAGCTAAAGGCTCGGCAAGCTTTTTATGAAAATATTCATATTTAATACGTTCCTGCGCTGCGTGCTGATCAATTAAATACATCCCATTTTCATTCTGAGCAATAATGTACGTGCCATGCATTTGTCCTACTGGGTAAAGAGGGGGAACCGATGACGCTTCTTCTTTATTTGTTTGGGCAATGTTCTCCGCTCTATGCTCAACCTCTTGCACCGGTGCCTCCATTTCCGGTTCAGTCTGGACTTCTTTTTTGATCTTAAGTAATTCAGCGCTTTGGGAAACATCTTGAGTACGATCCGTGTCATGCGGTGAATCTTGTACTTGTTTGTATGCTTGCTCTTCCCTTTGCATGAAAGAGCGCTGAGTTTCTTGTGGTTGTGGT
Organism: Bacillus sp. JCM 19041; assembly: GCA_001310375.1. GTDB lineage: Bacteria > Bacillota > Bacilli > Bacillales > Bacillaceae_D > Shouchella. Next base: position 4,232 of record BAXC01000157.1, read on the forward strand.
CGTGGTTGTTCTCGTTCACGCACCACATCGTTTGCTTGTTGCGCTTCATAAGCTAAAGAGAAAGCGAGCTGCTCCGATTCCGCTGGCTTTGCTTTATTCGTTTTAGTTGGCTCTGGAATAAGCGTCTCTTTTGTTAATGCTTCTTTAATGCTTGTAGTGATAATTTCCGCCAATGCATCTTCTTTACTTAAGCGAACCTCGAGTTTAGCTGGGTGAACGTTCACATCAATTAGCGTAGGTCCATTTCTAATTTCAAAACCGCAATTGGGTAGCGTCCAATAGGAAGCAATGTATAAAAGCCTTGTTGAATCGCTTTTGCTAACTTGTAATTTCGAATATAACGCCCATTAATAAAGATCGACATATACTGGCGGCTCGCACGAGTTAATTCTGGTTTCGCCACATATCCGCTTAATTCGTAGTCCAATGATGAACCTTGAATTTCAACCATGGTTGATGCTGTTTGACGACCGTATACTTGAGCAATTACCTGGAGCGTATCGCCATTTCCAGCCGTCTTTAACATTGTCTTACCATCACTAACATAATGAAAACCAATAGATGGATAAGCGAGTGCCATACGGTTCATTACATCGCTCACATGCCCTGATTCTGTCAAAACTGTCTTTAAATACTTAAGTCGTGCTGGTGTATTAAAAAAAAGATCTTCAACAACAATGCTTGTCCCGCGACGAGCACCGGACGGCTTTTTATCTTTTATAACACCACCTTGAAGAGTCATTTCCACTCCTTGACTGCCTGTACTTGTCGAAATCAACACCGTCGAAACGGAAGCAATACTCGGTAGAGCTTCGCCGCGAAAGCCTAAAGTTCGAATTGTAAACAAATCACGGTCCGTTTTGATCTTTGATGTCGCATGGCGCAAAAAAGCCAGTTCAAGTTCCTCTGGCTCAATGCCACCCCCATCATCAACAATGCGGATTGAGCTAAGCCCACCTTCTTCAATTTCAACAAGTATTTGTTTGCTGTTTGCATCAATCGCATTCTCGACAAGTTCTTTGACGATGGAAGCAGGACGTTCAACCACTTCACCTGCAGCTATTTTATTTGACAATGAATCGTTTAACTGTTGAATCGCTGCCACTGATTCCACCTCATTTCAGCTTATTTTCGTTTTAATTGCTTTTGCCATTGGTCTATTTTTTCCAACGCTTGAAACGGCGTTAAGTGTAAAAGGTCCGTCTCCATAATTTTTGTTAGTAACTCTTTTTCTTTTTTGTTTAGCTCTTGCCCCTGCTGCTTCTGTACCTCCGGTTCAAAAAGAGAGAGTTGCTGTGGTTCGTCGGTAATTGTAGCGGCAACTTCTTCTGCTGCACCACGATCTCCGTTTATTTGAGTTGTTGGTAATCCACGATTGCCGTGGCTCGTCTCAAGTGTTTGTAACAACTGTTCTGCACGAGTTGTGACATGTTTAGGCAATCCAGCAAGTTCAGCTACATACACACCATAGCTTCGATCCGCTGCACCTTCTATTACTTGATGCAAAAACACAACGGTCCCGTTTTCTTCAGCTGCAGAAACATGGACATTACGTAAGTTCGGTATTGTTTCTGCTAAACTAGTCAGTTCATGATAATGAGTAGAAAACAGCGTTTTCGCCCCAATTGACTTATAAATGTATTCAATAATTGCTTGAGCAAGCGCCATTCCATCGTATGTGGATGTACCGCGGCCAATCTCATCAAGAAGAATTAAGCTATGTGGAGTTGCTTTATTGAGCGCATCCTTTGTCTCTAGCATTTCCACCATAAACGTACTTTGCCCGCTAGCTAAATCGTCAGCGGCCCCAATACGGGTAAAGATTTTATCAAATATAGGCAATGTCGCTTCATCAGCGGGAACAAAGCTCCAATTTGAGCAAGAACAACGGTCAAAGCCAACTGGCGCATGTATGTTGATTTCCCGCCCATATTCGGACCTGTAATTAACAGCATGTCCCGATCATCTGTTAAGTTAATCTCATTTTGCACGTAACTTCCCCGTTTAATGACGGTTTCCACAACTGGGTGTCTGCCACCTTTAATCGCCACATCCCGTGAATTAGTTAACTTCGGCTTTACATATTGATTTTGTTCAGCAACAGCCGCAAAACCTGCCAGTACATCCATCTCGCTAATCTCGCCGGCAAGCAGTTGCAGCGATGGAACATACTTTTCTACATGGTTGCGAATACTTGCAAACAATTCATATTCTAATTCAGACAGTTTTTCATCTGCTTCAAGAATAAGTGCTTCTTTCTCTTTAAGTTCTGGTGTAATATACCGTTCTGCATTAGCGAGCGTTTGTTTACGCTCATAACGTCCTTCAGGCAGTAAATGTGTATTGGCACGCGAGACTTCAATATAATAACCAAATACTTTGTTATAACCTACTTTCAAAGAACGTATACCCGTTGATTCACGCTCTGAACGCTCGAGTTCCGCAATCCATTGTTTGCCGTTTCTACTAGCATCGCGATACGTATCCAATTCTTTGTTATATCCGTCCACAATGAGTCCGCCTTCTGTAACTGAAATTGGCGGGTCTTCAACGAGGCTTTCTTCTAACATCATAACAAGTTCTTTGAAAGGGTTAAGCTCCTTTAGCCAATGATCTTGCAAGCCTAATTGTGCAAGGTGAGCAGTGACCTCCGGCAACTTACTAAGAGAACGCTTCAATTGAGCAAGCTCTCTTGCATTCACACTGCCATAAGCAATTCTCGCTGCCAAACGTTCAATATCATAGACTTCTTTTAACGTATCTCTTAATGTTTCCCGTTCAAAGTATTGTTTTAAGAACTTTTCAATGATTGCTTGTCGATTTACTATCGCTTCTTCTTTAATTAACGGACGATCAAGCCACTGACGTAACAACCTGCCTCCCATTGATGTAACAGTTTGATCAATAATAGAGAGTAATGAACCGCTTTTTTTCTTATCTCGCAACGTTTCAACTAATTCTAAGTTGCGTTTTGCGTGTACATCCATCTTCAAAAATGAATCGGAGGGATAGAAAACCGCTTTTTGTAAGTGTTTTAACGATTGTTTTTGCGTTTCAATCAAATAATGAAGCATGCGATTGTATGCTTGCTTTAATGCTGGTTGCTGAATATGACAAATCAATTCCTCATATTCTTTAAGCTCACCTTGATCATTCTGGATCGTTACAATAAAGCTTGGATGTGCATCTAATTTTTCTTTTAAAGCAAACTCGATATCGTCGGGAGCAATTACTTCTTTTGCACTCCCGGCTAGAATTTCTTGTAATAAATCATCCGCATCACCGGTTAATAGCGTTACATCTGTCTCACCCGTTGAGAGATCGCACCGAGCTACCCCAAAAGCATTTTCCCCTTCACAGGAAAATGCCAGCAAGTAGTTATTTTCTTTTTCAGGGAGCAGTTTGCTGTTCATTAATGTACCTGGAGTCAACACTTTCGTAACTTCGCGTTTCACAACTCCTTTTACCATTTTTGGGTCTTCAACTTGCTCACAAACAGCAATTTTATATCCTTTTTCAATTAATCGTGTAATATAATTTTCAGCAGAATGATGGGGAACACCACACATAGGAATGCGATCCTCACCTTGCCCTCTTCCTGTTAACGTAATTTCAAGTTCTTTTGACGCTTTAATGGCATCTTCATAAAACATTTCATAAAAATCGCCTAAACGAAAAAAAGAAACGCAATCTTTATAGTTGGATTTAATTTGTAAATATTGTTGCATCATTGGGGTTTGTGCCATAACAGCCTCCGATATTCCTAAAATCTTAAGCCATTATACCATAGAGCAAACCAATTCTTCACGTAGCAAGCAAAAAAAGCCGGCTGCTCAAAACAGCACGGCTTCTCTTATTTATCCATTTCCTCTTGCAAAAAATGCGGGTCAATTTGCTCAAAGTCTTCATCTTGTATTTCCCCTGTGAGTGATCAACGGGATATTCTTCAATTAAACCTTGTGGGTTTACAGCTACAGCAACCTTCGTTTCACCAATACACTCAACAATAAACTCTCTTTCTACTTGCACATCAACGGAGCGACCATTTTCTGAAATGACTGCCTCCAGCGTGTTCGGTTGTTGGACCGCTTTTGCTACCACATCGAGTTCTTCGGAAATCACATTCTCATCTTTCATCGACAATGGAACAATATCTGTATAAGAAACCGTTTGAGTTGCAACATCAGTTTTTGTATTGTTTACATACGAGAACCAAACATTGATATCATAGGAACCGTTAACTTCAACTGTGTCCCCACGCTTTTTTGCACTATACGTATGATTAATGATCCAGCACCCTAGGATGCTTGTCGGTGGCTCTGACGGTCTAATATGATGAGTCGCTTCTGAAAACTTGCGCCCTTTTCCGCAGACAGCTTTCGTGATAATTTCGCGGTAACTAGTTTCATTTCTTGAGTCAGCCATCTTGTTCCCTCCATTTTTCACGTATTGCCTATGGGCATAGGCAGACGTCCATTTTCAATACGGTATGCACAGCCGCTTCAATCTGTGCAACAAACGATGCGTAGACGCTTCTCTACCAAGCTATGAACAAGAGCAAACATTTAGACCAATCGAGTCAAAGAAAAAACACGGTACCCTAAAATGGTTACCGTGTTTTCACTTAACAGTTGTGAAAGGGACTTTTTGAAGTTGTTCCACG
>BAXC01000158.1 GCA_001310375.1 Bacillus sp. JCM 19041
TTGGTAAAGCATGTAGAGAACTAGATATTCTCTTTGTTGTTGATGCAGTCGCAACAATTGGTGGTACCGATTTGCAAGTAGATAACTGGTATATCGATGCAGCCATTGGTGGCACACAGAAATGCCTTTCTGTCCCGTCCGGAATGGCACCAATTACATATAACAGTCGCGCTGAAAAAGTCATTAACAGACGCAAAAAAGTCGAGCGAGGCATCGCTTCAGAACAAGAACTTGCCCAACAAATTACCGGTACTGTCATTCGCAGCAATTATTTTGACTTAAGTCAGCTCCAAGATTACTGGAGCCCTAGGCGATTAAACCATCATACAGAAGCCACGTCGATGATTTACGGACTTCATGAAGGATTACGCAACCTCTTAAATGAGGGCTTGAATCAAGGTTTGCCCGTCACCTCTACCATGAGAAAGCACTGATTAATGGCATTAAAGCCATGGGGCTTGAACTTTACGTTGAACATGAACATAAACTGCCTGTTGTCACTTGCATTACCGTCCTGACGGAATTGATGCGGATGCTGTCCGTGCTTTTATGCTCTCTCATTTCGGTGTTGAAATCGCTAGCTCGTTTGGACCATTGCACGGAAAAATTTGGCGAATTGGATCAATGGGTTACAGTTGTAGAAAAGAAAATGTTTTGTTTACACTCTCTGCACTTGAGGCAGCGCTCCTATATAAAGGAGCGCCCGTTAAAAGCGGCAAGGCATTGCAAGCTGCTCTTGCTTACTACGACCAGAGTGCCCGTGAACCGGTTACCAACGTTTAATACCTTCCAAAGTAAATCGAAGGAAAGCCCTCTTTCTCATGAAAGAGGGCTGAGGTTGTAGACAGAACCCTTCGAAAAATGAATTGCAACATGTACATGAGCGATTTTCTCTTTTTTTCTTAAGAATACAAAAGCCTGTCGCCTGTTTCGATGATTTACGAACGGAATGCGAAAATGTCATGGTGGATGCGTGGATTCAATGCGTAAGTCGGGGAATCTGAGTCGACAAAATACCGTAGACTCCTACCGGAAAAAGACGAAGATGAGCCCCGCAGCTATTCTGCGGGGCTCGCCCGTCGCTCGCGGAAAGCAAAGTGTTTGCCGGGAGCGAGGACAAAGCGGAAAAAGTATCGTCTATTCACTCATCAACTTATAAGAAGGTCTCGTTTTTACAGGACTTTGTCAACAAATAGAGCTCTCTCATCATCATGAAAGCTTTCTTTTTTGGAAGATTAGAGATATAAGAAGATCAATCTTTTTGAACATAGACGCGATTACTCGCCCGTCGTACAGCTCTGATGATCCCGGCATAACCTGTGCATCGACATAGATTCCCTGACAAACCCTCTGCAATCTCTTCATCTGTAGGATTTGGTTTCTCTAAAAGCAACGCTTTGACAGCCATAACCATGCCTGGTGTACAGTATCCACATTGAAATCCACCTTCATCGAGAAAAGCTTGCTGAATGGGATCTAAATCGTCTTTTGTTGCAACTCCCTCAATTGTACGAATTGCCGTGCCTTCTGCTTGATAAGCCATGACAAGACAACTGTTCACAAGCCGACCGTCCATAATGACGGCGCAAGCGCCACAGCGCCCAATTCCACACGAGACTTTTGTCCCAGTTAAACGAAGCTCATCCCGAACAACATCAGACAACCGGGCGCTTGCTGGAACAGTTATGTTTCTTGCCTCATCATTGATTAAACATTTAGCTTGAGGCTTGATTCACATCTTTTTTCCACCGTCGTTCACTCCTTTGTTCCAATGACGCTAACACGGTTTCCGGGGATACAGGCAGTTTTGTTATCCATAGTCCTGTCGCATCATGGATTGCCTTTGCAATCGCAGGCGCTACTGCAACCGTCCCTATTTCACCGACTCCGCGAGGACCAAATCGATCCTCTTCTGGTAGTTCTTCAATGCCCTCAACTTCTAAGGTAAATGGAACATCACGAATGCTTGGGATTAAATATGTGTCTAAGTTTTCTGTAATGTACCGTCCTTTTATCATTTTAGCGTCTTCCATTAGCGTATAGCCGAGAGCCATGACACCTCCACCCTCTATTTGTCCATTAAAGCCTAACAAATTGACAATTGGTCCTGCCGAAATTGCTTGTTTTAGTTGACGCACTGCAATTCTTCCAGTCATTTCATCAACTTCAACTTGAGCGAAAACAGCCGCATACGTATATAAATAATGCCACCATCAGTTGGATCTGGTGTCGTCGGAAAATCAAAAGATGTATCAAACTGAACCGGAGACTCGCTGTTATACGATGCAGCTAGTTCATCATAATCCATTCGCTTCTGACCCTGACTATAAATACCTCCAGGGCCAAGACGAAGTTCGCTTGGCTCTATTCGCAAAAGCTTACCTGCTTTCTCTGTTAACGCAGCAACAAACGGTTGCTTTAAACGGTTTATTGCGTTCCACACCATGCTTGTTCCTCTTGAGGCCGTTGTTGAACCAGTGCTGGGCGTTTTTCTCGTATCACCAATTTGAATGAGCAAATCTTCTTCGGAACAGTCAAACGCATCCGTTGCAATTGTTTCTATCACATGAATAATCCCTTGACCAACTTCCTCAAAACCAAAAGAAAGAGCAATCTTCCCTTCATTCGTTAATGCAATTCTGCCACCTGATTTATCAAGCCGCCCATAGCCTAATCCGCCACCATGCATCGTTATGCCAACCCCTGTGCCAACCCGTTTACGAGAAGACTGATTTAAAACGGGGAGTGAAGCTTGTTCGATTGCTTTCATCACGGCACTTGCCCCATCAGTTGGAACAATACGCTGCTCAAGCGGCCCTAAGTCATTTGGTTTACGAAGATTGCGCTTGCGCAACTCAAGCGGTTCAATTCCTAGCTTATCTGCTAACCGGTCCATCTGCTTCTAGTGCAAATGTAATTTGATTTCCGCCAAACCCACGGAATTCTCCTGAGACGGCATTATTTGTATAGACAGACTTGCCTTCAACAAGCACATGCGGGATTCGGTAAGGTCCAACAGCATGTTCAACTGCAAAATCAAGGATCGCTGGACCAAGTGTAGAATACGGACCCGTATCAGCAATGATCTCTACATCATGTGCAAGAATTTGCCCATTCTCGTCTGCACCTGTTCGCATTTCGATTTTCATTGGATGCCTTTTGATTCCTGCAATCATTGATTCCTGTCTTGTTTGATGGATCTTTACAGGACAACCTGTTTTTAGCGCTAACAGAGCTGCATATGGTTGAACATTTAACTCATCCTTTCCCCCAAATGATCCACCCATCGGACTGGAGACAACATGGATCTTCTCTTCATCGATAGCTAGAATTCGTGACAACTGAAAACGATCTTTAAACCATGTTGCGTACCCATATAAACCGTTATGCCTCCGTCATCTTCAGGTACAATGACTCCACCCTCGGTTTCCATATACGTATGCATCTGCCTTGGGACATCATACGTCTCTTTTATGATGCACGTTGAAGCAGAAAACCCTTCAGACACATCGCCTTTTTTGTGATTCGCTCTATGCAGCACATTTCCTTCTGGATACAGGAGTGTAGCTTCAGATGCCAAGCTCTTCTCTGGAGCATCCAACACTGGCAATTCCTCAAAGTCAACCTCAATTAACTGAAGCGCTTCTTCCGCAATCGCAATCGTATCGGCTACCACTGCGGCAATTGCATCGCCAATATATAGAACACGTTCCGAACAAAACACGGGTTGGTCAGGAACAATAATGCCAAAGCCATTTACCCCAGGAACATCTTCATGAGTTAAAACGGCGCGTACTCCAGGAAGCTCTTTAGCCTTATCACTTGAGATGCGACGAATCAAAGCATGAGGATATTCACTGCGCAAGATTTTGCCATAAAGCATGTTTGGAAATGTTCGATCCGTTAAATAACTTAGTTGCCCAGTTACTTTTGGAATACCATCTGGTCTAGCCCTTTTCATACCGCACCTCCTCTTTCATGAAATCTTCAAGAGTTGAAACAACGATATTAGCAAGCACCGTCCGAACGTAGTTGTCTGTTGCGAACGGCGTTGTACGAATGACTCCTGCTTTTTTTAATCGTACATATGCTTCTGCAAGTAGTTCCTCCGTAAAAGGAGTTCCAGTTAGCACATCTTCAACTTCCGTTAGCCGTTGGGGTATCACTTCGCCCCCACCAATAGCAAGTTTAATTTGCTTCACTGCTCCACCTTTTAATTCAACAAAACCAGCAACAGTTAATAGCGAAGGGGTAAAAGCTTCACGTCTACCTACCTTTTCAAAAATAGTTCTCGCTTTTGCTGTTTTTTCTTTATGAAAACGTACCGCAAGCAAAATGGATGGTTCGACGTGTGCTATATATTCAGCTACCGGTATGCATTCATAACCGTTATCCGTGTAAACAACGGCATCTGCATCAAGAGCGACCATCACAGGAATGGCATCTCCTTTCCGATAGGTTAGGTTACCTCCTATCGTCCCTCGATTTCGAACAGCCGGTGCGGCAATTGAGGAAATTGCTTTTATAAGCAACGGTACTTCTGCTTTTATTGCAGGGGCTTTCAGACAATCAGTAAGCAAACAAAGAGAGCCAATCTCAAGCAGCTTATCACCATCATTTATCGTTTTAAGTTGTTCTATTCTTGCTAGGCTAATTAAATGTGTTGCCCAACTTACACCTTGTTCTCGCTGCATTTGAATAACGGTCCCTCCCGCAACAAAAGCAGCGCCCAATTCACTTTTTTTTCATCTCCCACGCTTCTTCAATTGTCTCGGGCATCCAGACAACAGGAAAAGCCGTTTGTTTTACAGATGTTTGCAAGCCCATGTGTAATCCTCCTTCGTATCAAGATCAACGAAATTGATTTCATCTGTGGAATGGACCGTCAGTCCTTTCACACTTTGGGAACGAACAAGTTTACGTGCTCCCTCATCTCCTTTTAATTGCATTAAATCTGAAAAAATCGCTTCTCTGAATAAGATCGGTGGCCTTTCTTTTTGTTCAAAACAAGCTGCCACATATAAAACTTCTGGATTCGTTTTTGCTGTTTCAATAAGTTGTTGAATGAATGAAAATTGAATGAATGGCTGATCTCCTAGCAAGACAACAATTGCATCAGCTTGCAAGGAAATTGCTTTATCAACCCCGGTCCGCAACGTATGGGCCTGACCCTCCTCCGCTTGGATAGAAGTGACAATGGATACGTATGGATGGTTGCTTGAATAGAGCCATGTAGCTGAATCGTAGGGACTTATGCATACTACAACATGGTCGACTTCAGCAGCTAGTGCAGTAGAAACCGTTCGATTGCCAACCGTATCCTCACCTAGTGGAAGACCCATTTTATTTTTACCCATTCGTGATGCTCTACCAGCTGCGAGCACAACAGCAACAATTTTCATGTGGCTGTCATTCTCCTTACTAGCCGCTTTGATTCTTGAATTAGTTCGGCGACAATACTAATGGCAATTTCATGAGGGCCTTCCGCTTGTATGGATAAACCAATTGGACTTCTCACTTTATCAGGCAAATGAGACGTCGCCAGTAAACGACTCGTTCGTTTTTTTGAACCAAGCACCCCTAAATAAGCAACCTCTTGATCAAACATATAAGATAGAATCTCACGGTCATGACCGAAATGATGAGTCATTAAAACAACATAATCATTAGTAGAAAATGAGATTTGTGGTAATACTTCATGTGGAAAACCAAGATACATCGCCTCTGCTTGTGGGAAAAAACGACTTTGACAAAAAGCGGAACGCCAATCACAAACGTGAACAGAAAAACCTGACTGTGCTGCAAACTGCACAAGTGGTCGTGCATCAGCATGTGCACCAAACAAAATGAGTCTGGGTTTAGAATTGAAGATGTGGATATACACTTATTCTGATCAATGAATCCACTTGTTTCATCTCCGGAGAATGGAATTGCCAGACACTTCTCACCAACCATTGACCCGATTTTGATTGATAGTACGTTTTGGAAGCTGACCTTGCCCTAGCAACCCAATTGCCGACCTTCAATTCGCTTTCTACCCACATTAACTCCTCTTTTAATTTTACAGTAACAGGTTCAAGCAATACCGTAATGACACCATTACAGCCACTCCCCTCAACACCCCATGACAAGTCATCTTTACTACTCATATCATACGACTTCCATGTAGGTCCGTTTTCCCAAACAACATTAAACTGAGCATAAAGATCTTCTTCAATACAACCGGCACTTAGAAGACCAATTTGAGTACCATCTGCCTTAAATAGCATCGTTGTTCCTTCTCTTCGATACGCAGAGCCATCCACATGGACGATGGTTGCAAGCATTGATTTTTGCATATCATCATTGAGATGTGGAAAGATTTCATGCATATTCTCCATTTGCTAGCACCCTCTCTTACGATTTTTGTGATTGTTGATTAGTATAAAGATTTCGATCACTGTTATTAAAGTTTACGAGAGATGATCTTACACTCTTTTTCTAAATCTCAACTTTATTCGTAGTATTTCGTTGTAAATACTTCCGTTGCATCAATTGATTGTTCAAGTTGACCAATCTCAAAAAGTTGGTCAATCAACTCTTGCCACCTTTCATGTGACATGTAACCAACCCCATGCTCTGCAGCCTCTCCCCCAAACACAAACTCATGCTGTGTCTCTGCTTCATATTCAAGCTCTTCTAAGGCTATTTCAGGATTCACTTCATGGATTGATTCATTTATTTCTTCATAGTTTTCTTCATACGTCCCCCAACCAGACTGATAAGCCTTCATAAACTGATCAACCGTTTCTTCATTATTTTCAAAGTAGTCTTTTGTCACAAACAACACAACATTATAAGGGTTATACCCAGCTTCAGAAATGAGCAATGTCTCAGTTGCTATTCCTTGTCGTTCAAGGAAGAACGGTTCAGACGTTAAAAATGCCTGTGTAATTGATTCTTCGTCCGCTAGAAAATTAACATTCTGACCTGTATAAGCAAGCTCGTCTACTTCACTTAAATCGTATTTGTTTTTTAAGTAGTCCCAATAAGGAATGCCTGGCTCGATGTACATAGTCTTGCCATTCATTTCAGCGAAATCAGATACTCCATGTCCGTCATGGAACATTAGCGCCTGAGGACTTTCTTGTTGAGTGGCAGCCAAAGCGACAAATTCAATTCCCTCATTTCTGGCAACAAGAAGTTGATCCGCATGGGCAAGCCCAAAATCTGCATTACCCGAAGCAACTAGTTGAATTGCTGAAACCTCTGGTCCCCCTGGTTCAATTTCCACGTCAAGATCATTATCTTCATAGTCTCCGTTCACTTGAGCAGCATAAAAACCACCCATCTGGCTTTTAGGAAACCAGTTTAACACCAATTTGACTGATTCATTCCCATCCGAGTTTGCGCTTCCTCCACAAGCAGCTAACAATAATAAAGACGTTGGCACAATCCATTTTTTCCTCGTCATTTTGATCATTAAAAGCCTCCACTATTCGCTTTTTTATTCCTTACAATGCTAGATTGATTACGTAGGAGAGTCATTGTATAACTTGACTAAAAAACAGACAGAAATGTATAGAAACCGTACAAACCTTACAGAAATAAAACAAACATGCCCCATAGGAACATGCTTGTTTCTTATTGATCAGATGACTCTTTATCTGCTTGTTTCTGATAGTAACTCTTTTCTACTTGCTCGTTCTTAAACGTTTTCTGTGTAGGATGATAGGCTTCTGCGAAGCTTCCACCTGTGACATCTTTAACTGTATGAACAACTGTAAAAGCATTTTCATCAATACCTTGCACAAGTTTTTTCAAATAAAATAGCCTTTGTTTCGGGATGGCAACATAAACAAGATTTTCTTCTACACCGTCTTGATTTTTTTCGCCTTTTAGAATCGTTGTATGTGCACCAAGATTTAGCTGAATTGCTTTTGCAATTTCCTTTGTCTTTGGTGAAAAGATATGAATGATTTTCTTGGACTCAAAGCCTTCAAGTACATAATCAGTTACTCGTTTCCCGATGAAAAGCGCTAGTACAGTGTACATTGTATGCAAAGGCCCAATGATGAATATTCCAGCCAAAACAATGGACGCATCAAGAACAAAATTCGTTCCAGTAAGCTCCCATCCAAATTTATAATTGAGCATCCGAGCAAGCTTGATGTTCCGCCAGTTGTGCTCCCTGCGCGAAAAATAAAACCAAATCCAATACCCGTAAACAAACCTGTAAATAATGCAGCAAGGAGAGGATCAGGAATACTGCTTCCTAAACCTTCTAATAGAAAGATAAAGAAAGAAAAGAGCGGAATTGTCAAGATTGATTTAATGATCATGTCTTTTGGTAAATAACGATAGCCAATCAATAAAGTAACCGCATTAGCAAGAAGAGTAACAAGGCTGGAGAAAACCCTAAACCATAATAAAGTAGAAGTGCAAGCCTGGTACGCCTCCCTCTGCTAACGAATTCGGCATCGCAAAGATGGTAACGGAAACGGCAAAGAGGAATGTACCAAGAACGAGGAACAGATAATTTTTCATACATAAACCGGCCTTTCCTTGTTTAAAAATGAACGTCATAAAGCTTTTTTCATTCCCATTCAAAAAACCTTTAAACGTTGCTGTTATTCAACTGGTCGACTATTAGCAAAAGTTGGCTTAAGTTTGTAATCTCATGTCTTGCTTTTGGGGGCTTCCACATGCCATTTACCCGCCAAACGCCCGTCATGCCAACTGCTTCTGCGCCTGCAACG
>BAXC01000159.1 GCA_001310375.1 Bacillus sp. JCM 19041
TACATCTTCTACATAAGCTTCTATTTCAATTGACGAGTTTATCTTCTCAAGCGCTTGTTTTGCAGCAATAGCTTTCGGTAAAACTTCTTCTACATCTGCCTCGGTGAACAACGTTTGTCTTTGAAGATTGCTAAGTTCCACATAATCACGATCGACTAGACGAATAGATCCTACGCCCGAACGCGCCAAATGGTTTGCTGAAACGGTACCCAGCGCGCCAACACCAACAATTAAAACACGGCTACTTAATAACCGTTCCTGCCCTGCTTCACCAATACCAGAAAACAACTGTTGTCTTGAATAACGCCCTGTTTGTCCCAAGTCATTTCCTCCTTACATAATCATTATCATTACAGCGATACCTAATATCGCCCCTGCTCCCGTACATGTTAAATTAACTAGATCATTCGTGACAAAAGAAAAGCCTTTCGTTTGAATTGTTTCTTTACAATGATAGCGTTTCTCAGTTATTGCTCCACATTCTGGGCACTTGTATAGTGTTTGATACAATGCACCAACAAGTGTATCAACCAAATTAGCTACGAAACCAATAACCGTAAAGAACAGAAGCCATACATGGCTGGAACTTGTAACACTCCACCAAATAAGAATAGCTGTTACTGATATAACAAAGCTACCAGCAAAAGCCGCAGCAGTCCCCAACTAGAAACAGCCCCAGAAACCCCTTGTGGAACTCTTTCACGCGTAATAATATGGACTGGTTTTTCTTTGCTGAATTTCCCTAACTCTGAAGCCCATGTATCCGCTGTCGCAGCCGCTATACTACCTACAAAGCCAACTATACCTACAATCGAGTAGGTTGGAAAGAAAAACACAAATAATGAGCAAAGTGCCGCGACTCCTCCATTCGCTAAAACTTGATAAGCATCTCGCGCACCATGTTTATCAACTACCTCTTCATCAACTGAAGAGCGACGCAACCTTCCCATCATAATCGAGCTACCAAAAAATACAGCATATAGTAATAAACCTGCTGCACCAACTCCGACAATGGTTGCAACCCCAACAACATAAGCTGCGATTGCACCAGATTGAGTTAACTTTCTTTTTATGTATAAGGAAAAACAAACAACACCAACTAAGATTACTGAAATGATAAAACTCATGACTGCACTCCGTCTGAAATAACAAGATCCACTTTTACATCATGTGCTTCTGTAGGCAAATCCAATAAGAGTTGCTCATCAAAGCATATTGACACGAGCAGTGCCTTTTTTCCAGGTAAAAACCGATCGTAAAAGCTCCCCCTAAACCAAGTCGTTTCCCGTCTTTTGTATACGCGACACCTGGAACAAGGATGAGATCAAAAACATGATCAACAACTGGACATCTTTCTGGTACAGGTTCCATCAACCCAAAAGATTGCATCTCCAAATCTTCCATTGATTTTATTGAATAAAACTGCATAGTACGGTCTTTCATGTTTGTGCGGGGAAGAGCAACTTGTTTCTTTTGCTCTAAAGCTGCATGAATCAATGCGTAGGTATCCACTTCAGGGAAACGAGAGACTGTTAGTGCACTGAAGTGGAACTTTGCCAAAACGGCGACGCTGTATTTTGTTTGTTAATTTTATAGAGCGTTCATGATAGACTTCCATTGGCAAGCGTTCTAACTCATCCTTAACTTGCTTTCGAATCTCTTTTTTAGTAAGCATCCATCAACTCACCTCGGGCAATAAATTTACAAAAAAATAAGCAGCGGAGAACCGACTGCTTACTTTGTTTCACGATGAAGTGTGTGGCGCTTTAAGCGCGGGCTATATTTCTTCAGTTCAATACGCTCTGGATTTGTGCGCTTGTTTTTAGAAGTGATGTACGTACGATCACCAGTTTCAGTACAAGCAAGTGTAACTTGAACACGCATCTGTTATCCCTCCAAACTCGTCTTGCATACTTGAATAGGATAGCAAATAAAGCAAACAAAAGCAAGTATAATTTACATCTAGAACGGAAGTGGCCACAGCTTTTTATGAGAATGCTTCAAATACGAAAGGCTTTCGGCTGTTAATAACGAAGCTCTCGCTTTATACGTTTCTCTAGGCTCTATAGTCACGGATGCAGCAATGACACTTTCCATACTTGTTGCAGAAAACGGTGCAAAAAATAATTTACCTTCCTGGTCACTCCAATTTTGCTTTAATGGTCCTGCCCCATGCTGGATATGTTGAGCACAAGGCATTTGCACCGAGAATAATGAATAAGAATCCTGCGAATGGTGAATTAACGCCTTTTCTTGTGGCGAGTAAAAAACCACACCTTCTCTTTGGGCAATCGGCATCTGGTGCAAGAGTAATTTAATGTGCCGAGAGTGATCGCTTTCATTTTTTAATGTGATATGACGGACACTGCCTAATTGATCTTCTGTTTGTCGATCCAATATGGTCATATTAAGGTTCCACTGTTTATGATAGGCTTGGCTTATAACTGAAGAAGCAGTTTTTGAAAAAGCAGCGTTTACCTTCCAAGAAGAATCGCCAATCCATGAAGTAGCACCTTCATGCCAAAAACCAATCTTTGTAAGAGCCTCTGGGTTCTCTATTGTTCTTAATCGTGCGTGAATATCAACAAAAAACGATGTTTTTGGAACGGTGGGTCCAACTCGTTTGAGTAAAAAGGTAAAGTTTGCATTTAATCGCTCCTTATAAATGAAATTTGATTGTTGTGAATAGTTATCAACCATTAAGACTAATCACAACTTGAACATTTTATACATTTACTTGTTTTTCTTTCCACCAACCCATTTTTCTATTCACAATTGTTCCAGCTTGCTTCCAGTTAAATTGATTTAAGACAAACGCCTTCGCATTTTGACCTACTATCCATGCTTCTTCACGAGCTTCATAGATTGTATTCAATTGCTTAGCTAACTCCCTTTCGTCAGAAGAGGGATAAAAATAGCCAGTTTTTTGATCAGTGATCATTTCGTTAAGTCCACCTACAGCAGAAGCAACGACTGGTAAACCAGCGCTCATCGCTTCAAGTGCAGTTAACCCAAATGGTTCATAAATGCTTGGCACCACAACAACATCGGTGATTTCGTACCATTTGTTACGCTCTGTTTCTTGTATAAAGCCTACGAAAGTTACTTTAACGTTTAAACGCTCTGCCAAAGAAGTTAAATAAACCAATTCTGGCCCCGTTCCCGCAATCACGCACTGTGTATTTTCTGGTAAAAAAGATAATGCTTTAATTAAAACGTCAAATCCTTTTTCTTGAACGAGTCTGCCTGATGCATAAATGAAAAATGAATGAGGACTTGGCTTCCTCACTACTGCCACATCCGTCGCACCGCTATATAAAACCGTCGTCTTCTCCCCCACAAGGTTATATTGTTTTTGCAGTTCATTACCGACGGACTTGCTACATACAAATAGATGATCTGCTTCTTGAACTAGAACGCCTTCCTCATACGTATTTCCAGTTTTTAAATCAGCATGTTTCCTTCTTTCTTGCACTGTACCATGAATCATTCCAAACATTGGAACAGCTAGTCTTTCTTTCAGCGTTGCTGCAGCAATAGCTGTTGTCCAGTCATGTGCGTGGATACTCAAAACCTCTTGTGTTAAACACATTTGTTCAACTGCTTCAATACAAGCGATATTAAAACTGCTAACCCAATGAGCAAAAGTCGTTGCCTTTGGTTGCAATGGTTGAATTCGATGAACAAACACTGAACCATCCATCACAAGTTCTTGTTTCTGTGTTGCGGTCGTCATGACATGGACTTCATAACCGTAATCGTTTAAGACATACGCCATTTGCTGAACATGTTTTGCAATACCACCGAATATAATTGGCGGATACTCTAAAGCCAAAATGAGAAGAACTGGTTTTGATTTATTCTCTTGCTGAAAATGAGCACAATCAATCACTAATTGACTCTCGGCCAAGAAAGGAAAATGATTCTTTTTTTCTTTTCTCTTCTTCACTTCATAAAAGGCTTGCACATGACCGTCGAAACGATTTTGAGCGTAAGTTGTTGCTGTTTGTCCATCTACAATAAAAGCCCAATCACTACTCGCCGCCAGCATCCAATGTTTCATCATTTCTTTTTCAGTGACTGAAAACTGTCGCTTGTGTTTCGCTCGAGAAACCAATTCCAATTCCATTGCATGCAATTGCTTATACATAAACCGGTTTTTCTCATTCAGCCACACATCACCGTAACCATCTCTTCCCCATGTTGTAAAAGAAAGATCATTGATTTGCGGCATGTCATCATCCAAGAACAATTCAGGTAATGTTAGAATACCTCTACGCATCCCTTCTTCTACAATCATCCGATCCACTCTGGCCTTCAAACCACCAATGGCCAAATAATTCTGCATCAAACGGAACCGTTTCAAACGGAGCATTAGCAGCGGTCTGTTCAACTTTTTTCAGAAAATCAGATGCGTCGTTTTTCACTTGATTGACTGCTTCTACACGATGGTAAGGTTGCTTCTCTTCATTTTTTCCAGTTACACGCCAACACTTAATTCCAGTATCACACTCTGGTGTCCAAAAACCTTTAGGTCGAAAACCAATATGCTTAGTAAAGCAATCAAGTCCTGCCTCAATTTGTGCTTTTATCCCTTCTATCGTTCTCATATAAGGAAGAATGGCATGAGTGGCGGAAGTTGTAATCAATGATACGGTATCTTGATATTGCGCAAAAAGAGATACAACATTCTGATTACAGGAAAGGAACGTTTCTTCTAATCGCTTATATCTTTCCTCATAGAAAGTAAGGAGATCCGTTTCAATAAAACCGTATCTCTTCTCCTTTCTAATTAGTGCTTGCGCAGCCTGTAAATAATTCATATAACGTTTTTGTAACATTGGATCTGCTAACATTTCTAATAGAGGAGGAGAGAGAGATAATGTAAGCGCTTTTTCCTTTGGAAGCTGCTCCAATTGCCAAATTAATGGTAGATAGGTTTCCGTCATTGCTTCAAATAGCCATCTTTCTTCTAACCTATCAGGCTCTTCATGGCGTATATAAGGCAAATGGGCATGCAAGACAATCGCTAAACGGTTCATATACTGCCCCTTTCGATATAACTGCCATACGCGGACCACTGATTTTCTTGATCCTCTACCTCGATTTGATGAATCCAATCATCCCGTTGATTAATTGGTTCATGGCTTTGTGGCAATTTCACAACGTTTGTACGATGAACACATAAGAAACGTCCTTCTGATGTTTGAATTCCAACTTCACCTAAATAATGCCTTCCTGGTTCTAGGTTCGTAAAAACCCAATCTCCTGTCATTTCTGGTAACAAAACTTCAATTCGCTTATTTGAAAAATGCCCATCATAATTCACCCAAGTTACATCATGAAGCACAATGTATTTTTTTAAATTGGAAAAATATTCGCCTGATTGCCACTCTAACAACCTTTGATCTTCACTTGACCAAGACCAGATCATTACCAGAATGGTCGGAGAGTGTGTAAAAAGAAAACAATCTTTTTGCGAAAAGCGATTAAGGACATCACTAGATTGTTGGCTTTCTGTCTTGGTACGGATAAAAAAAGCTTTTTTATTAAAAAAAGACTTATTCATTACTTCCTCCCAACGATTCCTTTATAAAAAGCATACCCGCTTCCCCACATTCCCACAAGAAGTGCAAATTGTATGATTTTGTAGACGCTCAACTCCAATCACAACAAAGCTTTACAGCGTTTTTCTTATGGATCTTCCTTGTTTAGTTGATTTCATGTCTAAAGATGTCAAAAATATCCGCTCCCCGCCAAAAATTTCGTAAATACAATCGAATGTCTGTCCATTTCATGTATAATGGATAACGTGAACGATCAAGATTTTTAATTTATAGGAGGGTAAACTACACATGGAATGGACGTTAGCGATTTTATTTGGAACAGCGATCATTCTGTTCGTTCTTTCTTTTTTTAAAGGCGAAAAATCGTCAAAAGTAGAAGATCAAATGGAACAGCTCTCCATCTCTTTTATGCAAGAGTTGTACCAACTAAAAAATCAGGTGAGAAACCTGGAACTTGATGCAGAGATTTCTGCTCAAGACATAAACAACCAAACACGTTCTTCTTCACACCAAAAATTACTCAGAGAAATACTAGATTTGCATAAACGCGGCTACTCAATTGAAGGTATTGCTTATGAGACAAAACTCGAGGATTACGAAGTTGAACGATTGCTCGCTCCATATGCAGAAACAGAAGAAGCAGACCGAAAGAAGGTTGCTAATGACGCCTAAAACAATGCGCAGTTTTGCAACTGGACTACTCGTAGCTGGTGGAGCTCTTGGGATCGTTTATTATACGAGTGACACCAAGCCGGCAAATTCAGCTGAACAAACAGAACTGACCATAGAAGATATGCATGAATTGTTAACAGAAGCTGGGTTTGTTGTACAAGAGCAGGAAGAGTGGAATCAAATGGAAAGAGATTTGGAAGAGGCGCTCGCTGCTGCAGAAAGTGCAAATGATTCTGATGACGAGGGAAACAATGACGATGAAGAAGAGCGAGTTGTTTATCGCACCATTCTTCACGTTGTTGCAGGCATGACAAGTATTGATGTTGGAAACATGCTTGAAGAAGCTGGGATTGTTGACAGTGGGTACGACTTTTATGAAGAAGTGGACAACAGAGGACTTTCGAATGAACTACGCCCGCAAGTTACTGGAGAATTAACAAGCGAAATGAGCTTAGGTGAAGTCGTTGATGCATTTTTCTAAGTAGCTATTTCGACACAATTAGTGTTTACTCCTTTTAATTTTACTAATTAATTATTGAATCTAAAAAAGACCCAGTGAGCGTACGCTCACTGGGTCTTAACTTATTCGTCAAACAAATCAACTTCATCTACAACCGAATCCACGTCTTCAGGACCGTTGCGGTTTTCTTTTAACTCAAAATAAGAATTGGTAAGTTCTTGACTTATTTTCTGAGCAATCTTACTTGTTGACGTTCCTGCCGACGGCACCCTCATGCCAGGAGCAATAACAGCAAACGCAATTTCTGGATCATCGTAAGGCGCATAACCAACAAAACTGACGTTGTTGGCTTTATAACTGGTGCGCTCATCCCCTTCACCAACACCAACCGTCGTTTGTGCTGTCCCTGTTTTAGCCGCAATTGGTACGTCGGTCTCAATGCTAGCTGCGGTCCCTCGATTACCTGTGACAACACGACGAAAACCATTTTGAACAACATCAATTTGATCTTGACTCATGTCAACTGTATTTAAGACTTCTGGCTGCATTTGTCGAAGCACGACCGAGTCTTCACCATTTGTTGACGGTTCTTTAATTTCTTTTACAAGGCGCGGCGCATACGTACACCGTCATTGGCAATCGTGCTAATGTACTGGCTTAATTGCAATGTTGAGTATGTGTCAAATTGACCAATCATAAAGTCAAGTGAAGCTCCAGGTTCTTGTAGATCGCCAACCATTCCTAATGATTCAGATGGCAAATCAACACCAGTCGATCCACCGAGTCCAAACTGGTTAAAATAATAGCGTGAACGATCTAATACATTATTTGCCGTTGAAGTACCAAACAGTCTACGCTCGCTTCTTGAAAGGGAAGGATTGTACGTGTAATCGCCCATTCTCATCGCAATATCAAACATGTATACGTTAGAGGAGCGTTCAAGCGCAGTGCCCATGTCGATTGGGCCGTGGCTTGTCACAGATCGCTTTATAGGTGTATCAGCAAATTCTAGCGGTCGATCAGTAATAACCGTTCCTGGACCAACAACACCTTCTTCCATTCCTGCTAAAACAGACGCACCTTTCACGACAGAACCAAACTCATAGGCATTGTTTACTGTTCCTAACGGATTAAACGAACCATCACCGCCAGCAGGATCATGATAGCCACTCATTGCCAGTACATCACCCGTTTTTGGATTCATCACAATGGCATACGCGCTCGCATCACGAATAAAACGACCTTGGTTTGCCATGACTTCATTTTGAACAATCTCATCAGCTAGTTGCTGGTATTCCATATCAATGCTTAAAACCAAGTCATTTCCTCGGCTCCCCTGCTTTTCTTCAACAAAACTCTCTGCTGGACCAGATCCTTTTTTCGTTTGTGTTCTTGATATCTCCGCTTTTTGTCCCCGCAAAGCCTCTTCATATTGTGCTTCAAGGTAACTTACGCCAACAAGGTCGGAACGCTGATAGCCTTGTGTTAAGTATTGGTCAATACCATCAGATGGAATCGAACCAACACTGCCAAATAACGACTTTAATGTATCCCCGTACACATATTCCCGACTGGAATCACGTTGTAGGTCAATATGAGGCAATCGATCTAAATGTTCAGAGAGAACATGTGCTTCTTCTTCTGAAATGGACTGTTTAATTCGTTGAGGTGAGCCATTTGAACCTCTAAGCATATGAGAAAAAATAGCGATAACTTGTTCTTCCTCTTCTGAATAGTGGCTGACCATTTCCTCTGAGATTTGATCAATTATTCGTTGATACTCAGTCGTTTCATCATCATCGTCGTACTCAATATCCTCT
>BAXC01000160.1 GCA_001310375.1 Bacillus sp. JCM 19041
CTTTTCTATAAACGCTTTCAACTTTCTTAAAACCTATCATTATTCTTATAAGACTTGTTTCTTTCCCTTATCTTCCGACTGTTGTATACTGAATAAATAGTCAAATCTATTTTAGGAGTGATCTTTAGATGAAAACTGTAACATTAAATAACGGCATTACTATGCCTCAGCTCGGTTTTGGTGTTTGGCAAGTAAAAGACGAAGAAGCGACTCCAGCAGTTGCAAAAGCACTAGAAACGGGTTATACATCAATCGATACTGCGATGATTTATAAAAATGAAACCGGTGTCGGAGAAGCAATCAAAGAAGGAAATATTGAAAGAAATAACTTATTTATCACAACAAAAGTGTGGAATGCTGATCAAGGCTATGAAGCTACTTTAAAAGCGTTTGACGCAAGCATGGAGCGCCTTGGTTTAGAATACCTGGATTTATATTTAATCCACTGGCCAACACCTGATTTTGATCAGTACATAGATACATATAAAGCGCTGGAAAAACTATATAAAGACGGAAAAGTTCGAGCGATTGGGGTTTGTAATTTCCATATCGAGCATCTTGAACGTCTCCTTAATGAATGTGACGTTCCACCCGTACTAAACCAAGTCGAATGTCACCCGTATTTAGCGCAAAATGAATTAAAAGACTTTTGTGCCAAGCATAATATTTATATAGAAGCTTGGAGCCCACTTGATCAGGGCGGAGAAGTGCTTAGAGATGCAACGGTTGTACAAATAGCAAACGAGCATGGAAAAACAGCTGCACAAGTTGTTTTGCGTTGGCATTTGCAAAACAAAACAATCGTTATTCCGAAATCAGTAACACCATCACGAATCGAAGAGAATTTTGATGTCTTTGATTTTGAGCTTACAGAAGAAAATATGTCAGCTATTAACCGTTTGGATCGCAACCAACGCCGAGGAGCTGACCCAAGCGATATGCATGCACGTTAAAAAAGGTAAAGCAAATCCAATTGGATTTGCTTTTTTTAGAGCCTTTGTTGATATGTATAAAATGTTTCTGTTTAAATAACACGGGAAAGAAGCTAAAAGCCTTAATGCATAAGGGTCCGTGAATCAGCCTCTAACTCAATGAATTGTATGTCTTTCTTACGTAGCAAAAGATCGCTATCAACTTATTAGAATTTTTAACAAGGACTGTCCACTCATCGCAGGGACGAGATAAACTTTTATTGAGCACTTTAATAAATTCGTTTACTTCTTTACACTCACTTGTATGATAAATTGAATAATGTAAAGTCATTGTTTATTTCCCCTTCTAAGCGACTGTTACAGGAATTCATTCGACATTTTTCGTTAATCCCCTCTCCTATAGAAGTAAATTTTAATGTTTTCGTATAAAATTACCCGTTTTCGTTTACACTGGTGGCCTTAGACGGTAAACTAGATATGGATAAAAAACAACAAAAGCAAACAATGTCATTCCTTAATTGCTTATTGTAGGAGGCTTTTTTTATGATTACAGTATCGAACGTTGGTTTGCAATTCGGTGGTCGCAAACTATTTGAAGACGTCAATATTCAATTTAACCCTGGTAACTGCTATGGTTTAATTGGAGAAATGGTGCCGGAAAATCAACCTTTTTAAAAATTCTCTCTGGAGAAATAGATTCACAAATGGGTCATGTCTCGATGAAACCTGGCTCTCGTATGACCGTATTAAAACAAAATCACTTTGAATATGAAAATGAGCAAGTGCTTTCCACAGTTATTATGGGACACGCGCGTCTATTCGAAGTTATGAAAGAGAAAGACGCCATTTATATGAAAGAGGATTTCTCCGATGAGGACGGCATGCGTGCAGCTGAACTAGAAGGAGAATTTGCTGAACTAAATGGTTGGGAAGCTGAATCCGAAGCTGCCGTTCTTTTAAAAGGACTTGGAATTGGTGAAGATAAGCATGAAAAAACGTTATCAGAACTCGCAGAGTCAGATAAAGTTAAAGTTCTCTTGGCTCAAGCTCTCTTCGGAAAACCTGACGTATTACTCCTCGATGAGCCGACAAACGGATTAGATTTAAAAGCAATTCAATGGCTAGAAGATTTCTTGATTAACTTTGAGAATACGGTTATCGTGGTCTCCCATGACCGTCACTTCTTAAATAATGTTTGTACGCATATTGCTGACCTTGACTTTGGAAAAATTGAATTGTTTGTTGGTAACTATGATTTCTGGTACGAATCCAGTCAACTAGCTTTAAAACTGGCGCAAGACAGAACAAAAAGAAAGAAGAAAAAATCAAGGAATTGGAAGGGTTTGTTGCAAGGTTTAGCGCAAATGCATCTAAATCAAAGCAAGCAACGTCTCGTAAGAAACAACTAGAAAAGATTACACTTGAAGATATTAAACCATCTTCACGTAAGTACCCATACATCCATTTCACGCCAGAGCGCGAAATTGGCAATGATTTGCTTGTTGTTGAAGAGTTAAGTAAAACAATTGATGGTGTTCAAGTGTTAAACAACGTTTCTTTCCGTATGAATAAGGACGATAAGATTGCCCTTGTTGGTGCCAATGATGTTGCGAAAACAACATTATTCAAAATTGTAACAGGTGAAATGGAGCCAGATAGCGGCACATATAAATGGGGTATTACAACTGCTCAATCTTATTTTCCTAAAGATAACTCTGAGTTCTTTGAAGGAAATGAATTAAACTTAGTGGATTGGCTGCGCCAATTTTCTCCAGAAGATGATAGTGAGACATTCTTACGTGGATTTTTAGGGAGAATGCTTTTCTCTGGTGAAGAAGTTCTTAAGCAAGCAAATGTACTATCTGGAGGCGAGAAAGTCCGCTGTATGCTTTCAAAAATGATGCTGAGCGGCGCCAATGTTCTTTTACTTGATGAGCCTACAAACCACTTAGATCTAGAGTCCATTACAGCCTTAAATAACGGCTTAATTAACTTTAAAGGTTCAATGATCTTCAGTTCTCATGACCAACAGTTTATTCGTACGATTGCAAATCGCGTCATTGAGTTAACGAGTGACGGGATTATTGATAAAGATTCCTATGAAGAATACTTGAAAGTAGCAAAATAACGATAAAAAACCGAGTACTACATGTAGCACTCGGTTTTTTCTATCCTTCGAAGTACTCTTTGTAAAAACCGCCGATTTTGCCAGTATTATCAATAACAAAGTAAAATTCTTCTGTTTCATTTTTAAGTGGGTACTGTTTACCGACTGTTAATACCTCATTAACCACATATTTTTTAGCATCCGTATGCACACATGTTAACGTACGAATTGTCGGCGCATCTGTCCATGTTTGATGGATCATACGTATTCCCTCCTTCTAACAGCATAAGTCTCTTTTATTGTACAAGAAAAGAGGCCAGCAAGCTAGCCTCTTCAATCCATTTATTAACCTTCAAGTAACAGCTGTTCTGGATCCTCAATTAATTCTTTTACTTTTACAAGGAAACTTACTGCCTCTTTACCATCGACGATACGGTGGTCATACGATAATGCTAAATACATCATTGGACGATTTTCAAAACGTTCATTGTCGATCGCTACTGGACGCATTTGAATCTTATGCATACCTAGAATACCTACTTGAGGCGCATTCAAAATCGGCGTTGACCAAAGGGACCCAAACACCCCACCATTTGTAATGGTGAACGTTCCACCTTGCATATCACCAAGTTGTAATTTGTTATCGCGTGCTTTCTTACCAAGTTCACCGATGCCTTTTTCAATACCCGCAAAACCTAAACGGTCTGCATCACGTAAAACTGGCACGACAAGGCCTGTATCTGTTGACACAGCAATCCCAATATCATAGAATTTCTTGATTAATAGCTCATCACCTTGAATTTCCGCGTTTAATAATGGGAATTCTTTAAGGGCACCAACAACTGCTTTCGTAAAGAAAGACATAAACCCTAACTTCACACCGTTTTTATCTAAAAATGCATCTTTGCGACGCTTACGTAAATCCATAACAGCCGTCATATCAACTTCATTAAACGTTGTTAGCATCGCTGATGTTTGTTGAACTTCAACAAGACGTTTAGCGATCGTTTGTCTACGACGCGACATTTTCTCCCGCTCTACTGGCTTACCAACTTCCCCAGTATTATTCGATTGTGGTTGTTTGCTTTGCTTAGGAGCTTCTTCTTTTTTCGGTTTTTGATTATGTGCCTCTATGTCTTGACGACGAATTTTACCTGTCGGATCGGTTGGTGTAATTGAATCAAGCGAAATCCCTTTTTCACGAGCTAATTTACGAGCCGCAGGAGATGCAAGTGGGCGATTGTTGCTTGTTGATTCTTCTCCCTCGCTTTTCACCTCTTCTTTTTCAGGTTTCTTTTCTTCTTTAGGCTCTTCTTTTTTTCTTCTCTTCAAAGTTGCTTTCAGAAGAAGACTCTCCACCTGCTGTACCACTTTCATCAATAATAGCGATTACCTCGCCAATTTCAACCGTATCACCAGGCTCCCGTTTAAACTCCTTGATGACGCCAGATGTTTCAACAGGTATTTCTGCATTTACTTTGTCCGTCTCAAGTTCTGCGATAAAATCTCCTTGTTCAACATAGTCGCCTACTTCTTTAAGCCACTGTGAGATCGTTCCTTCTGTAATCGATTCTCCTAGTTCTGGTACTTTAATTTCAGTCACTTCAAAAAGCCTCCTTAGTTTTTGCGGGTCAATGACTCCGAAATGATGCGTTTTTGTTCCAACTTATGTGCGTTTGATACGCCTTCAGCCGGGCTAGAACGGTGAGTTCTACCAATATAACTAAGTGGAACATCTTGCGGAAGGATTTCTAGAATACGAGCTCCATAAACGTCCATGCGCCCATATTCTTTGGCTCTTCTTGAACCCATTTGACTTCTTCTAGATTAGGAAACTCTTTTAATAGTTCACGTATCGCACGTCTTGGGAACGGATACAATTCCTCAACACGAATAATGTGTACCCAACTCCAGTCTTCATCGTTTTTCTTAACATAATCCTGAAGTTCAACAGCCAACTTACCACTACAAAGGATAATTCGTTGAACTGTTTCTCTATTTTTCCCTAGAGTTGGCTCTTCCATAATTGATTGAAATTCACCTTCAGTAAACACAGACGTTTCAGATGCAATTGCCTGGTTTCGCAACAAACTTTTCGGTGTCATGATAATCAATGGTCGAACCGTATTCTTTTGTAGAATTTTTGCTTGGCGACGCAGTATATGAAAATACTGGCTGCCGATGTACAATTTGCAATCGTCCAGTTGTTTTCCGCCGCAGAGCTTAAGAACCGTTCCACACGACCACTTGAGTGTTCAGGACCTGCCCCTTCGTAACCATGAGGAAGCAAAATCACCAGTCCGGATTTTTGGCCCCACTTCGCACGTGCTGCAGAAACCCATTGGTCAAAAATAACTTGAGCTCCATTGACGAAATCGCCAAATTGCGCCTCCCAAAGCACAAGTGTTTCTTTGGAGAATACATTGTAGCCATATTCAAATCCTACACAAGCTTGCTCTGATAGAGGGCTATTATAAACTGCAAAGGAAGCATTCGCATCATCAAAAGATTGTAAAGGTGTATATGTTTCATTGCTGTCTCTGTCATGAAGAACGAGATGACGGTGCGCAAATGTTCCTCGTTCTGTATCTTGACCACTCAAACGAATCGGTGTACCATCGTGAATAATTGAAGCAAAAGACAATACTTCTGCTAAACCCCAATCGACGCTACCATCCCCATCAAACGCTTTCGCACGTCTTTGCAGGATTTTTTCAAGTTTCTGATTCGGTTTAAATGTTTCAGGCCATTCCAGTAATTGCTCGTTAAATGAAATCAGCTTGTCTTTTTCAATACCTGTTTTGATTTTTGGTAATCCATCTACAATGAAATCAGGTGGACTTAGTTCATATTTTCGTTCTGTTTTGTCCGCATTCACCTTGTTGTACTCTTCAAGCAAATAATCATACATGTCAGTATCAAGCTTTTTAGCATCTTCAGCGGTTATAACGCTTTCTTTATCTAGCTGTTCAGCATAAATGGCACGAGCAGTCGGATGTTTACGGATTTGAGTATATAAATCCGGCTGCGTCACTGCAGCTCATCGCCTTCATTGTGACCAAAACGTCTATAGCCAATCAAGTCAATTAAAAAGTCTTTTTTGAACTGACGGCGATACTCAACCGCAAATTGAACCGCCTTTACACACGCTTCTGCATCATCAGCGTTGACATGCACAATTGGCACTTCAAATCCTTTTGCCGGGTCACTCGCGTATGTAGTTGAACGTGAATCATACGTTTCTGTTGTATACCCAATATTATTATTAGCGATAATATGCAACGATCCACCAACATGGTAGCCATTAAGTCGACCCAAGTTCAATGTTTCTGTAACGATTCCTTGACCAGGGAAAGCTGCATCTCCGTGTATAAGAATGGAATATGCTCGTGTCGTATCTTGAGTCGGAACACCCTTTTTACTGCGATCTTCCTGTGCTGCACGTGCATACCCTTCCACAATTGGAGATACAAATTCCAAATGACTTGGGTTATTTGCTAAAGAGACAATTGTTTCATCATGGTCATCATCGGAAATCTGCCGATCAGCGCCTAAATGATACTTTACATCACCAGTCCATCCAGTATAAGTTTCTCCAAGACCTTCTGACGGTGCAATGAGTTTATTAGGAGCTTGCAAGAATTCTGCAAAAATCGCCTTAAACGGCTTTCCTAATGTGTGTGCAAGCACATTTAGTCGCCCTCTATGCGCCATACCGATCATCACATGGTCCGTCTTTTCTTTTCTAACTTCACCAATTGCTTTATCGAGCATTGGTACTAAAGAATCGACACCTTCAATTGAAAAGCGTTTTTGTCCAACGAATGTACGGTGAACAAACTTCTCAAAACCTTCTACTGAAGTTAACCGCTCAAGTAGTGCTCTCTTGTCCTCTTGAGAAAGTTGATCAGCGTACGTCTGCGACTCTATTTTTTTGCCGCAGCCAATTTCGCTCTTCTTCATCCTGGACATGACCAAATTCAACAGCCATTGTTTTTGTGTACACGTTCCGCAAATGTTCAATTGCCTGAAGCCCATTCGTTACATTAGAAGGTGCATCTGGGCAAATCAATTTGACTGGCACTTTCTTTAACTCATTTTCCGTTACATTAAAACGCTCATAGCTTAGCAGGTCATCGTTCTTACGATTTTTCCAAATCGGTTGAATGTCTGACGCTAAGTGACCTTTGGCACGAATAAATTCGGCCAGCTTCACTGCTCCTACGACTGCGTTTATCATGTCCGCCCCGATTGCACCTGCTTCACTTGCGTTAGACGAGCTGACTTTCTCCTCTAAAACTGGCGGACCCCATTTTTCAAAGTGAGCACGTGTTTCTTCATCCACGGAGTTCGGGTCTTCCGCATATTGCTCGTACAGCTCAATCACGACTCCAAGGTTAGGACCATAAAATTCCTGCCAAGCTTTTCCGGCTGTGTTCCTTGCTGGACATGTGATTTAAACCTCCTAAAACGATTGTTCGCACTATTTGCGAACGTCTATTTTCAAGCGCTTACAGAACTATATTACCATTTCCCAGCGGTTTACTCAAAAATTTCGCTTCTAATTTTTTTCAAAAGAGACAAAATAACTTAAAAAACGAGAGGAAATTGGTCACTTAAATTTTAGCGCGTTTGCGCACGAAAATCTAGTTTTTTTATCGAGGATTCTGCCTATTTCGTCATAAAGCGCTTTCTTTCGTGCTTAGTAGGTTATTCACCCGCATATTTTTAATCAGTGTTGCTTAACTGTTCAGCTTCGCTCTCTTCTAATTACACGACTGGTTCATCACAGCGATCTTCTTGAAACACCCATTCAGCCAACGTGTTATTTTTAGAAATGACACGTTGTGCGCCATATGCTTCAAGCCCTATTAGTGGCGGTTCCACTTTCCGCCCTTTATCATAGCAAGGAAAAGCATTCTATTAAAGGGCAGCTCTTGCTTTGTTTCTCTCTACCTACGACCGAACGTAAGCATATACCAGCCACCCTCCTTTACTACAGGCCTCGCTTCGATAAACTTAAATCCAGCTTTTCGTGCAGATTCTATTAATTCTTTTTTTTGTTGGCAGAGGATGCATCTCTTCATGAGCACTCATAAAACTATTAAAAGCGCTCGCAAAGCGTTTACCGTGTTTCCCATTGGCGATTGGTGAAATGAGGATTAATGTTCCTTTTTTGTTCATAATGGATGATGCTCGCTTTAACATGGATAGCCTCTCTTTTACTGGGGAAATAGTAA
>BAXC01000161.1 GCA_001310375.1 Bacillus sp. JCM 19041
AAAAAAGCCGCTGCTAAAATGCTAAACCATGTGGCTCCAGGTTCAGTATGAAATCAGGTCTTGCTCCAGAATTAACGACAAGAAATGAACAAGTCCGTGAAGAGTATGTACGGGATCCATTACGCGTGACGAAAGTGTCTGCACGCTGGTATCATGAACTAGATAAAGCAATGCGATTAACAAGACGTTACCCAGAAAAAATGCCAAACATCCCAGTGTTGCTCCTTGCGGCAGGCGATGACTATGTCGTTGACAAGCGAGCTGGGTTAGCATGGTTTAACCACTTAGAAATTAATCACAAGATGTATAAGGAATGGGACGGTCTCTATCACGAGTTATATAATGAACCAGAAAAAGAAAAAGTGTTTCATTATACAATTGGATTCGTGAATATGTTGTTCCCTTAAAGTTAAAGGAGTGTGAATGTAGTGGCCGTACCAACGAAACCAATGCCGCTGTTATATCAAATTTATCGAGAAGTAATCCCGACTGTGAATAGTCACTATAATGCTTGGATCGATCGGGCAAAGACGATACCAAATGAAGAGCTTAGAAGCCAAGCCCTTGATGCACTTGCACGGAAAAAATTTCATTGTGAAGGTGGGGGCGTATATGGTTTAGTGGCCCGTGATCGTCAAGATGAGTTAATCCAATTTATCATTGCTTATCAGCTTATTTGTGACTATCTTGATAATTTATGTGACCAGAGTGCTTCGCTTGATCCAAATGATTTTGAAGCGTTGCATAATGCACTTTTAACAGCACTTCAGCCAGGGAAAGCTCATCCTGATTATTACGCCTACCGTGATGAAAAAGATGATGGTGGTTATTTAAGAGCACTAGTGGAAACATGCCAAGAAATCCTTAGTACGTTTCCGTCATTTGCTGCGCTTCAGCCGTACATGCTTAAAATGAGTGGTTTATATGCGGAGCTACAAGTGCATAAGCATGTTGAGAAAGAAGAACGTCAACCGCGCTTGGAAGCTTTCTTTGCACGCCATAAAGATGAAATGCCGGAAGGAATGACATGGTTTGAGTTTGCTTCTTGTACGGCTTCGACCTTGGCGGTTTATACAATGGCTACTTATTCAACAAAAGCGAACATCACTGATCAACTTGCTAAAACAATTTGTGATGGCTATTTCCCATATGTGCAAGGGATGCATATTATGCTTGATTATTTCATTGACCAAAAAGAAGACATTGAAGATGATGAAATGAACTTCTTATTTTACTATGACAATAAAGAGCAGATGGAAGAAAGATTCCGCTATTATGTGGAAAAATCAGAGGAGAGTTTAGCTCTTTTGCCTGACGCTAAATTCCACCATATGCTGATTCGTGGTATCATTGCGATTTATTTAGCTGATGAGAAAGTGCAAAAAGACCCCGAAGTAAAAGCACAATCGAAAGAGATTTTTAAAACAGGTGGCGCTCATACATTCTTTTTCTTTATGATGAATAGCCGCGTTTTCCGTAGAAAATAAGCTCTAGCCGTTGCTGAATTCTTGCGCTTGCGATAAACTGTGAGCAAAGGGGTGAAAAGCATGGGCAAATCAAATGCCAGAAAACAACGTGAAAAAGTTGTACGCGAGGGGAAACGTGATCCAGCGTTAAACCGCGGCATCTATGCAATGGCGAACTTATCAACGCGACGTACGAAAACAAAAAAAGAAGCATTGCAGCAACAGTATAAAAAGACTCATCGCTTTCATAATGAAAGCGATGAGTCTTTTTTTTACACTGTACGTTTCATGTCGCGACTGACAACATCTAATTTACCTGTTTCCGGGCTAATGACGAGACCGTGTACACATACATCAGGTGGTAAGAGTGGATGATGTAAAATGAGATCGGTACTATGTTTTACACTATCAGTTACGTCCTCAAAGCCAGTTAGGAACGAATCAATGTCAATGCCTGCATATTTTAACGAATCAATATGATCCATATTAATGCCTCTATCTTTTGCTTTCTCTAATACAGATGGAGAAGAGAGGCCAGTCATGCCACAGCCATAATGACCGATAACATAAACTTCTTCTGCTCCTAATTCGTAAATGGCGACAAGAATACTGCGCATAATACTTCCAAACGGGTGAGAAATCACGGCACCTGCATTTTTAATAATTTTGGCGTCTCCGTTTTTTAAATCCATAGCTGAATGCAATAATTCGATTAGACGTGTATCCATACAAGTTAATATAACAATTTTTTTCTGCGGGAATTTATCGACTACATATTGTTCATATTGCTTATTTTCTACAAAGGATTGGTTAAAAGATAAAATTGAATCAAGCTTTTTCATGTTTACGTTCTCCCCTTTATTTTACGTTTTTCAATTGCTGCGACAAATGGTGGATTGTTACGTTGATTTAAGAAACCATATGTCACAACATGGCTTCTTCCTGTGGCATTGACTGAATGTACGCCATGACATCATCTTTTTCCATCTTGCCTTCTGGATGACCATGGTAAATAACAAGCACGATCAATCCTTCTGGTTTTAACTGAGCGAAAAGTTGTTTGATGGCGGCGATTGTTGTAACACCGTTTGTAGTAACTGTTTTGTCCCCTTTTGGTAAATAGCCTAAATTAAAAATGGCAGCTGCAATTGTTGATTCAGTAAATCGTGTTATTTCCGTCAAGCGCTCATGCCCTATTTGATGCAAATGAATGTTTGACACATGGCCTGCTTCATCAAGTCGTTTTCTTGTTGCATGAATTGCCTCTTCTTGAATATCACAGCTAATGACTGTGCCTGTATCACCTACAAGTTCAGCTAAGAAGAGTGTATCATGTCCGTTCCCTGCAGTCGCATCTACGACTGTATCGCCAGGCCCAGCAGTAGTTGTAAGTAGGGAACGAGCGAAGGGCAAGACGCCAAGCAGCTTCACGAAACGTCACCTCCATACTTTTTCCCTTGCCAGCTTCCACGCTGTTTGAACTCATCTTCAATTCCATTTAAGACGGACCATTTATTCATGCTCCACATTGGACCAATTAACAAATCGGCAGGACCATCTCCTGTTAGTCGGTGGATCATCATGTTAGGGGGAAGGAGTTCGAGTTGATCAACGACTAGTTTTGTATAACTTTCTTGGTCCATTAATTCAACAAGCCCTTTTTCATATTGCTTGACCATCGCTGTTTTTTTTAGTAGATGAAGCAAATGGATTTTAATGCCCTGCACATCAAGTTTGGCTACTTCTTCAGCTGTTTTGAGCATCATCGCAGACGTTTCAAGCGGCAATCCATTTATAATATGGCAGCAAACGCGAATCCCATGTGCTCGCAATTTTGCAACGCCGTCCTTATAACATTCAAAATCGTGGGCGCGATTAATAAGGCTAGCAGTTTTTTCATGGACGGTTTGTAAACCTAGCTCAACCCATAAATACGTTCGTTTATTTAATTCAGCTAAGTATTCAACCACGTCATCAGGTAGGCAGTCTGGTCTCGTTGCAATTGAAAGACCAACAACACCTTCTTGAGCAAGGATTTCTTCAAAATAAGAGCGCAATGTTTCAACAGGTGCGTACGTATTGGAATAAGCTTGGAAATAGCCAATATACTTGTCCGATTTCCATTTGTGCTCCATCTTCTCTTTAATTGTATGGAACTGCGTAACGAGATCATCTTTGCGATTACCTGCAAAATCTCCTGACCCGCGCTGACTACAAAATGTACATCCACCATGGGCGACATTTCCGTCACGATTCGGACAATCAAAACCGGCATCTAAGGCAATCTTCATTACTTTCGAGCCGAAATGTTGTTTTAAGTGGTCATTCCATGTGTAGAACGGCTTATCGATAAAACGTGCCGGTACTGTCAAAACTATCACCTGTTTTCAATTTGGTTTTTCGCTAATAAAGAATAAAAACAGTTTACCATCAAATCGGATACTCGTCTTCCTTTATAGAAGAATTGTCATTGTTTATGAACCTACTTCGTTTATGTCAGATCCCACGAATCGACAGATTTTGCTTCTTGCTTATTTAACAAGAATCTTCTAAACTAATTGAGGCTAAAGAATGTAAAAAAGTAGGAGGAGGTTTATTTGCCTAAATCCATATGGATCTTAATTATTGCAACTACCATTAATATTACAGGTGCTTCTTTTTTGTGGCCGCTAAACGCCATTATTATGACACAGATGCTTGGTCAAACGTTAACTGCTTCTGGTTTTGTCTTAATGATTAACGCTGGCGCTGGCGTTCTTGGCAGTTTGATTGGCGGTAGGCTGTTTGATCGCCTTGGCGCATATAAAACGATTTTAATTGGTGCGACGACGTCGGCTTTATCTTCAGTATTTTTAGCTAATTTTTTCGAAAGCTATTTTTTATACGGATTATTCCTTGCCTGCATGGGATTTGGCTCTGGTATGATGGCTCCCTCGATGTATGCTCTCGCTGGTAGCCTTTGGCCAGAAGGAGGCAGAAAACCATTTAATGCAATTTATGTTGCACAAAATGTTGGGGTTTCTCTTGGGACTGCGTTAATTGGCGTCATCACACTTATGCGTTTAACGGATGTTTTTATTGCGAATGCAGCTATGCATGTATTTTTACTTGTTTTTATCGCTGTTTATTTTCGGAAATGGCGGGGAACCGTTGGCCGTACAGCCGATTTGGATGTAGGAGTAAAAAAGAAGCAGCCGTTTCGATATCAATACCGAGTACATGCTTTACTCCTAATATGTGGAGCATTTCTTGTCTCATGGATTGGGTATACACAGTGGCAAGCGAATGTATCCGTTCATATTCAAGACTTAGGTATTTCCCTATCATATTACAGTCTACTCTGGACAATTAATGGTTTACTCATTGTCTTTGCGCAGCCATTAATCTCTTGGATTATAAAAAGATGCAAGTTAACCATTAAAGGTCAGATGACCGTCGGAATGATTATCTTTGCTTTATCGTATCTTGTTTTAACTCAAGCAGGGGTGTTTACAGTATTTCTAGTAGCGATGCTTATTCTAACGCTTGGTGAAATGTTTGTCTGGCCTGCAGTTCCAACGATTGCCAGTCAATTGGCACCAAAAGGTAAGGAAGGCGCTTACCAGGGGATTGTAAATAGCATTTCAACAGGGGGGAGAATGATCGGTCCGCTATTTGGCGGATTGATTGTCGACTTTTATTCGATTGAGCTGTTGT
The DNA here is from genome assembly GCA_001310375.1 of Bacillus sp. JCM 19041. Taxonomy (GTDB): domain Bacteria; phylum Bacillota; class Bacilli; order Bacillales; family Bacillaceae_D; genus Shouchella. The sequence goes on from BAXC01000161.1 coordinate 5,163, forward strand.
TCCTTTTAGTAAGTGCGATGCTTGTTGCAGCAATTCCGCTCGTCCGCTTCTATGACCGACCACTTGTGAAAGAAGAAAAGCATAAACAATCTGCATAATTTGCCAAAATGAGGTATATGTCCGCTTGACTTTGGATATGACTTTGCATACAATGAACGATATCAACCAATAGGAAAACACAAGGATAAAGGATTAGTAGGATTCGTTTGGAAAAACAGAGAACTGGCGGTTGGTGCAAGTCAGTCTGAAAACGAGTATGAACTCACCTTTTAGTGCTAAGAGTGAACCGTGTTAGTAGCTCTTAACGGGACACACCGTTATGTGGAAGTGAACAGGCATACGTCTGTTAATGTGGGTGGCACCGCGGGAATGTATCCAAACTCTCGTCCTTTTAGATGAGAGTTTTTTTGTGTTGTACTGAAATGGTAAAAGGAGGAAGAATAATGTCATTTTCACACCAGCAAATTGAACAAAAGTGGCAAAAATATTGGGAAGAACATAAATCATTTAAAACATTAGAAGGCGGGGGGCGCCTCATTTCTATGCCCTTGATATGTTTCCATATCCATCAGGAGCCGGGCTTCATGTAGGTCATCCAGAAGGATATACGGCTACAGATATTTTATCTCGAATGAAGCGAATGCAAGGATACAACGTTCTTCATCCAATGGGATGGGACGCATTTGGACTTCCAGCAGAACAATACGCCCTAGATACAGGAAAACACCCAGCAACATTTACGAAACAGAACATCGATACATTTAAGCGCCAAATAAAAGAACTTGGGTTCTCCTATGATTGGGAACGTGAAATTAGCACAACCGATCCATCCTATTATAAATGGACACAATGGATTTTCTTAAAACTATATGAAAAAGGGCTTGCTTATGTCGATGAAGTAGCGGTGAACTGGTGCCCAGAACTTGGTACAGTACTTGCGAATGAAGAGATTGTTGACGGTGTTAGTGAGCGTGGAGGTCATCCAGTTGAACGTCGTCCTATGAAACAATGGGTATTACGCATCACAGAATATGCTGACCGTTTGCTTGAAGATCTTGATGAACTGGACTGGCCAGAAAGTCTAAAAGATATGCAACGCAACTGGATTGGCAAGTCAGAAGGAGCGGAAGTAACGTTTAGTATTGGTAAACATGCTGTAAACGTCTTTACGACTCGTCCTGATACATTGTTTGGCGCAACTTATATGGTACTTGCACCAGAACACAAGCTTGTTGAAGAAATTACAACAGATGAACAACGCGTAGCCGTCGAAGCATATAAAAAACAAGTGTCATTAAAGAGCGATTTAGAGCGCACCGATTTAGCAAAAGAGAAGACAGGTGCGTTTACTGGAGCCTATGCAACAAATCCAGTCAATGGTGAGAAGATCCCGGTGTGGGTTGCTGATTACGTATTAATTAGTTACGGAACAGGTGCCGTTATGGCAGTTCCTGCTCATGATGAGCGTGATTATGAATTTGCAAGCACATTCCAATTGCCAATTACGGAAGTTGTTGCTGGTGGAGATACAACAAAAGAGGCGTACGTTGGTGACGGTGAACATGTCAATTCTGATTTCTTAAACGGATTAAACAAGCAAGAAGCCATCCAAAAAATGATTGCTTGGCTTGAAGACAACAATGCAGGTCAAAAGAAAATTACGTATCGATTGCGCGACTGGTTATTTAGTAGACAGCGTTATTGGGGCGAGCCAATTCCGATTGTTCATTGGGAAGATGGGTCCATGTCGGCGATTGATGAAAGTGAGCTTCCGCTCGTGTTGCCAGAACTTGATGAGATTAAGCCATCTGGAACAGGTGAGTCGCCGCTTGCGAATGCAACGGATTGGTTAGAAGTCGTTGACCCAGAAACAGGTATGAAGGGTCGTCGTGAGACAAATACTATGCCACAATGGGCTGGCAGCTGCTGGTACTATTTACGTTACATCGATCCCGAAAATGATGAAATGCTTGTAGATCCAGAAAAAGTGAAGCAGTGGTTGCCAGTTGATATGTATATTGGTGGTGTTGAGCATGCGGTTCTGCACTTGCTTTACGCACGTTTCTGGCACAAATTCCTTTATGACATTGGTGTTGTGCCAACAAAAGAACCATTCCAAAAACTTTTTAACCAAGGAATGATTCTTGGCGATAATAATGAAAAAATGAGCAAGTCAAAAGGAAATGTCGTTAATCCAGATGATATTATATCAACCACGGGGCAGATACGCTTCGACTTTACGAAATGTTTATGGGGCCACTTGATGCATCCGTTGCTTGGTCAACAAACGGTCTTGACGGTTCACGCCGTTTCTTGGAGCGAGTTTGGCGCTTGATTGTTAATGAAGAAACAGGCAAGTTAAACAATAAAGTACAAGATAACGAAGGAAGCGAAACGCTAGTTCGTACGTATCATCAAACTGTTAAAAAAGCAACAGAGGACTATACAGAACTACGTTTCAATACAGCCATTTCGCAGCTAATGGTATTTGTGAATGAAGCGAATAAACAAGACGTTCTTCCAAAAGAACTAGCAGAAGGCTTTGTTAAACTTCTTGCACCGATCGCTCCACATATTTCAGAGGAGCTATGGCAGAAACTAGGTCATGATGACACAATCACTTATGCGGAGTGGCCAACTTTTGACGAATCACTTTTAGTCGAAAACGAAGTCGAAGTGGTTGTACAAATCAACGGCAAAGTAAAAGCAAAACTAGTTGTCGCGAAAGATGCTTCTAAAGACGAAATGGAAGAAGCTGCAAGAGCAGATGAGAAAGTTCTAGCGGCGATTGAAGGAAAATCAATCCGGAAGATCATCGCCGTACCAGGCAAGCTAGTTAATATTGTCGTAGGTTAATGAAAAGCACCTGTTTCATAGGGAAACAGGTGCTTC
>BAXC01000162.1 GCA_001310375.1 Bacillus sp. JCM 19041
CTTGTCTTGCTGTTTAAGTAGTCGTTCTTGTTTGATAACTTCGGAGCGGTAGTGCAGGAGCTTCTGTTGAAACTGAATATGCTTTTTGTCTTTTTTATGCGTTTGTTCCTGGTGCGACATAGAGGCAGCCTCCTATTATCCCGGTTTATCTTTATTCTATGTAGCTTAGCTGTCATTCAGAAGAAAAAAACCGAGCCGCTACGAACGGCTCGGTTATCAGTGCCCCATTAAGTTCCAGGGAAGAGAACAGGACATTGAGGTGGAAATTTATTTTCATGGCAAAGGACATCAGCGATTGGAAACTCAAGCCGTGGCTTGCAGTAAGCAGCCTCGATTTCAAGAAGGACATCGGCTAATACGTGAACGTCAAGGCAGAAAGAGAATGACATATCTAGTTGTACATCACAATCTTCCTCAATAATGATTTCTGCATCAGTTTGGCCCGCCGTGATAAAGGCACAAACTTCCGTCCCTTCTGGAGCACATAAGTAGTACGTTTGGATCGTTGTGAATTCAAGTGGTTCACAGGATGTGCAGAGGTGTTTCCCAGTCTCATCAAAGATGTCTACTTCAATAAATACTTTGACAAGGACTTTTACTTTCTCTAGGACCACTTCCTCACCATTAGGCATGACCACGTCTACTTGCGTACGGTTGTAAGGGTCTGTTACTTCTTTTGTGTAGAACTTATAATCAAGAACACGGCACACGGTTTTACACTTAGGATACTTTTTGATGAAGCTAGAAAAAGAGTCATGGTGGTCATCAATATCCCTGCATCTAAATAGCTCTGATAAATCATGGCCTTTTTTACCTTCCTTGTAGCACATGGTTGGTAAATCTACTTGACGTGTGACCCAGTCAAATACTTTTGGAACACTGATACACACATTGTGAATTTCATGTTCGTTGCTCATGGAGAACCTCCTTATTTTTTCTCTAGCTTAAAGCAATCTCTCTATAGCCCAAAACTAGATGTTCAGACTACTGTATACTATGACTCTTGACTAAATGTGTGCGAAGTTCTGGGGTATATTTAGAAAATCCGATTCAGGAACTGATGTGATGAAAATTGCATAAGATATGTAGAAAGAAAAGTGAAAGCGGATCACCAGACACGAGGAAGCTCACAACAGGATGAATAGGAATTTGACCTCCCCTCTTGGTGTGATGCGTATAAAAAAGGGGAGGATCCTAGAGAAGAGATCGCCCCGCCAGCGACAGCTGACCGTCGAAGTCAGTTAGACAGGGTGGAGTTAGAGCATGAGTGGGAAACACATCCTGTCGCATTCCTGATAGAGGCGACTTCGAATCTCCATACTCTAAATCAAGATGCCCTTGCTATTCCGCATAAAGAACTTATATTTTTATTACATAAGATCAGTGCATTTCGTCGAAGAAAACCCCTTCATTTTTAAAATGGAGGGGTTTCAACGTTATTCTTTGGAGCGTTGATTTTTTAAGTTTCGTTCAAACCAATTGGTTGGGGGATTGGTGGTTTTTTGTTGGCTTTCTTTCGATTCTTCTGGACGGTTTGATGACGACAATTTCTTCCCGCTTGTTCCTAAAAAAGGCTCGGCTGTGAACTAGGGGCTTTTTTCTGTTTCTGTTTCTTCATGAACTGAGAGCTGAGGAGTGGCTGCTGAAGCTTTCTGTTTCATTCGCTTGATCTCTTTTTCTTGTTTTTCATATTGAGCGCACTGTGACTCATGTGCGAGCTGGAGCTTCTCTAGTTCAACCTTTAATTGGTTGTTTTCTACTTTCAGTTCGTCAATCATGTGATAGTAATAGTCATTTTTGTATTTGTTAAGTTCTTTTTGGCATTTAACAAGCTCTGCCCTGGTATGGATCAGCCGTTGTTGAAGTTGAATTGAGGTGAGTCTTGTCTTAGATTGCTTTAACGTGCTTGACATGATGTAGTTCACTCCTTTTATCATGATGGTCTCATCTCCACTTTATGAGTGGGTAGGTGAGAACATGAGCCATGAAGCGAAATTTCCAAATCGGGGGAGAAGAGAAAACATATTCGCAAAATCTGTGTAACCCTTTCTACCCGTGAAAACGTGACTTTCGATTGGCTCTTCTTCAGATCAATTTTTACCAGAACCCTCGCAATGTTCATTCCAACTCCCGCAACTTAGGTTTTCCTCTTAAAAGATGAGCTTCGAACATATCAATGATTTCAATGAACCTTTCTGTTTCACGGAATACATGGTGATGCTTTTAATTTTACATTCCTCTATTAAATTAAATCACGTGCGGTTTTCTTGAAGTCCCGAAGAGATACAGCCGAAACGCGATTCTGATCAAGAAATTGATCTTGCAGTGGAGCCGTCTGATACTGAGGCTTCATGGATTCCAGGTCTTGGGCTAGGTAAAGCAACTGATCAAAATCATTGCTAAATTCTTGGGCCATATCTACAAGCTTTCTTTCTATGGGTCAAGCAGATGGCCTATGTATTTGGCATGATCGGCCATGTTTTTTTAAAATAGAAACACATTTTTAGTAATAATCGCGTCAGCAATTGGTTCTAGTTGTCCATCATTTAATTCAGTCAAACGATTCCTAAAATAATTAGCTTTCCTACTTGTATGGGGGCGTTCACACTTTCAAAGCATAAACTAATAACATCATCGTTATAAAAACAAGGATCGTCCCAAATAGGCTTAGGGAAAGCATGCCATCGAAGCTTGCCATCAAATAGTGACTCCTATCCTCATGGTGACTGCCATCGTGAAATGATAGGACGGGAACTCCTAGCATAGATCCCATTGTCCCTTGAATGAATCCGGTGATCCCCCCTATGTAAAATGCGTTTAAGTTAACGATTGAGCCAAAAGTAAAACCGACAATCATCCCGAGCAAAGCTGAGACGACAATTGCAAAATAGAATTGCTGCAGTAAAAAGAAAAATAACATGCCTGTAATGACGCTCACCATGCCTGTTCCCGTTAATGCAATCGTCATTGCAAAACGGGTATCAATGAGTGTTTTGACATGTTTAAGTCGGTGATAACAATAGAAGGTGATTACATAATTTCCGACTAATAAACAACAAAGCAAGACAGTCATTTATTACAACTCCTGTTTAAGATGATTTGAAAGGATAAATAGGATGAAAATTACGGTTAACACGAGTGGTAAACCGACCATAAGGACAATGTGATCCATGATCATCATGCCAACCATTGGAGCCATAAATCCACTCATTAATCCATTTGCATACCCTGTGACCATCGTTTCTCTACTAACTAAGCTTCCAAACAACATTCCGATCAACATACCTGCGACGGTTGTGATTATTGTCACTTCTGCATAATGCCCTGGGAAAAAACGATGAACATGACTCCTGTCGAGAATGAGAAGACAGCACTTGATGCTATGGCGATCACAATGCCAGTATGAAAACCGATATAGCTTTTTATACGATGCAAATAAATAAAGGAGAAGATGATAAGAGAAGCGTTTACGCAGAAACATAATAGCAAACTCATTTATAAGCTCCTTATTCGACGACTTCTGTGTATGTTTATTATGAGGAAACGTTGTCTTATGCTAAGTAAGTGAAAAATACGTCTAGGACAAACTGACCGCCGTGTATACTTATAGGAAGAGTAGTGAACAAAAAGGGGGACCAACATGAATGCATCTGAGGAATTTCGATAAATGGAGAATTACACCATGATTTCATTCCTGCTGCTAATAATCGATGGTCTGTTGCTGACTGGAATGTATAAGGGGATGTATCGAAAGCGCAAGACCATTGGGTTTCATCAGGCTAAAAATATAACAATGACTATCAGTACGTTTGCAGCGCTTCTCACTGGATTGATATTGGTTTATTTGTTTCCACAGTCCTATGTTGGCGTGACGATCATTACCACCATTATAGGGTTAGCAGTTGGAGCGGCATTTGGAATACTATTTGATTATCAGTCGATGTTAATGGGGTACAGTCACGGAGGTTTGATGGGTTTAATGTCACCAATGATAGGCGGAATGACCGGGGAAAGCTTAGTACTTGCTTTCTTTGCTCACTTCCTCTTTTTTGGTTATGTTTCCTTCGTTTTTATACAAAGTAGAAGAAAAGCCTATTGAAGGAGGAGATGTCATGCCACGTTTAACCCGATTAGACCAATACGCAAAACGGCTATGGGAAAAAAGAAGCAATAAGGAAAGGAAGGGTGAGAGTACAAACGGCTTTCACAGGAAAAAAAGTAGGAATTTCAGCTCTCCTGTTGGAGAAGTTCCTACAGAAGAAGTAACGATTACCCAGCAATATCATCATGCTCAAAATCTTCTGAGTATTAGTAGTTCCCTACCGAAACAAAAAAAAAAATTTAATGCTGAGGAGTTTTCTAAAGCACAAACGCTACCAACAAGTTGAAATATACTCAAAGGCTTGCAATGATTCTTTCTATACACTTGGAAAAGTTTCCGTGATCGGTCGAGATTTCGTCTTATTAACCACGTTTAAAGAACAAATATGGCTCCCTTATCATTCGATTGAAAATGCGAAAGTTCCATTGGATATTCCAGACGTCTCTAATGCGCATCAACACTTTATTTTTGATGACGATCTTAGAACGAAACTAACGACCCGTTTTGGAGAGACTGTCGCGCATCGGAAGCTATTGGCAGAACTGTTTTATGAGCAAACGTTGTACACACAAATACAAAACTACCTAGCACATGGGTTACCGTGTATACGCCACAACAAAAAATAGTCGGACGCCTTGTGGCGATTGACGATGCTAATGTAACGTTAAAGAGAATGAAAGGACAGTGGATTGTTCCAATACATGAGATTCAATACGTCAATACCACCCGCATGCTAACACTGATTCGTAGTTTGTTTAAATGAAAATGGCTTCACAAGGATGATACGATCTCTTTAAATACGCCCGCCTCAAAAACTCCCTTAGTTGCGGGCGTAATAAACCTCTCGATGTATAGCTAATATTATTTAACCGTAAATTCATAAGTTGGAGACTTGTGAATCTTCTCGCCATCATCATACTGTACTTTTCCAACCCAATATCCAGACATACGAAAAGTTGCGTTTTGAGAGAAAATTTCATCGTGTTTCTCTAAAGTGATTTCATCTTCGTGCCCCATGTATGGCATCATGAGAATGAGTGTTGCTTTTCCTTCCTCGACCGGCTTCCCTTCTGAATCTGTAATCGTTATGACGTACTCTGATGAGTGATCGACATTCGCTTCTCCAATTATTTCGAATGCATAGGAATACTCATCATCAGTCGTATCTTCTACAGGGTCAATGTTCCCTTCGCTACCTGTTGTTGTTCCGAATGAGCATGCGGATAATAAAAACAAACAAGAGATAACAATTACATGGACTGCTGAATTTGTCCTCAATACAAACAGCTCCTTTACCAAGTTGTCGGTTTTTGAGTGAATGAGATAGCCACGATTGAACGGCTTATTTTTATTGTGTAGAGGGTTCTGTCCAAACAAAATGATTTACTTTGAATAAGATACACCATGTAAGGCAAAGAGGTTTTTAAATGAGTTTTAAAGGTGGTTACTCAAGAAAGACAATAATACGGAGTTAATTGTTGTCCTATTTATCCTGTTAATTATTGTAAGAAGAAGGATAACTACTACTAATAAGACGTTCTACCTTAGGATTACTTGTGTGGGGAAACCTAGTGCCAATTAAATCCTTACGATTTAGTAGAGGGTTGCTGTTCGGCTCTATTTTCAAGATGAGAGGTTTGGAGGTGGGGAGCGGATAAGAATAGGGTATTCACCCGATTTAGAAAACATGACTCCTTTTGTTTCTTTGCCTATCACCTCCGAAGAAGTCCCTCTTCAATCCTAGCATACATCATCCATTAAAATCCTTGTATCGCTTTATGACAATATAGTGAGGACGGTGTAAGGTCTCATGAATCAATCAAACTTGCTTACTAAGCCGTTATCTAATAGGAACACCTTAGGCATTTCTGCCAAATAAGCAAAGAGAATACATATGACAAGCAAGTCTAGGAATAAGATAAATCTAGATTGGTTTCTCCCTGAATCAGGGAAGAATTCGGTTTCGAGAAAGCCGAAAAGCACTCAATCCTTTTACAAACAGTTGAAGAGGTGAAATGAGCGAGATCCCCTCATTAGGAGACAAAATTGCATCGGGGAATCAGCTTTTTACAGACGTTCTCGGAAAAGAGATTTTGTTAACGACATCTGCAAGTCAGCAAAAGAATTCCGTAGTCGTAAACTTTATTATATGCTCTCGGACTTCCACTGGTCCACAAGCGATCAAAAAATTTGACGCCCGGTGTACCAGGTGCAAAACTGCTAAGAAGTGTATAAAGTCCAGAGGAACCGGCCTCTGGTTCCGTAACCGTCACAAAGAGTTACAGTCATTTGGGAAAGATCGTTGACCCATCGTTTAGATATCACAGGCCAATCCCCGTTTACCAGTGTTAAGATACGCGGGAATAGTAGATCTGGAGTTGATCCATGGCAAAACTCTTGATACGTTTCATGCGCAATAAAAAGGGTCTCAATAAAAAAGACATCAATCTTCGGTAGTAGGGAAAAATCCCCTTCACCGCGATCATTAGGGTGTTTTTAAAAAGTCAAGGTCTTTTTTGATTATTTTACGAAGATATTACGACACATCATTCAAGCTAGGAGGGAGACCGTTTGCTTAGAACGTTTCATATCGTTGCGATTCCGGTTCGAATTGTCTTTAACAATTTTGGCGACCACGATCCGGACGGGATGATGTATGTATTAAAAGAAAATGAAAACAAGGTGAAAGATCAAGTTGCGTGTAACCCTTTTATGCCGGTGGACCTTGTCCAACCTCTCGTCATTCGAGCGAATATAGGTGATGATATCGAGGTGTTGTTTGAAAACCGTTTGCCGTTTGCCACCTCTATGCATATTCAACGGGCAGAATATAACGTACAAACCTCTGATGGAGCGTTCGTTGGTTGTAATGAAGATTCCACCGCTCCCCCGTGTCCGCCGGGCGGAACGCACGTATATCGATGGAGTGTATTTAATGAAGGGAGCCAATTTTTCTCCGATTTAGGGAATTCTTTATCCGGTGAACTTGGAAGTAATGTGCACGGATTGTTCGGTGCCTTGATTGTGGAACCGAAAGGATCATCGTGGACCGATCCCGTCACAGGTGGGGAAATCAATAGCGGCGTTTATGCAGACATTCATAATCCGCTACTGCCGTCATTTCGGGAGTATGCTGGATCTTCCATGATGAAATGGAGGTGGATGATTTAACCGGAGAGACCCCGGTCAATCCACATACGTTTCAACCTGAAGCGGTACATTCGGTCAATTATCGTGGCGAACCGTTCCGCAACCGACTGAAACTGATTCAGGCAGGGGTCGTTGGTCCGGATTGTGAAGGGGAAGAGGTTCATCATGATTCATGGGTGTTCGGAGACCCGGCAACGCCAATCTTACGCGCGTATGTAGGTGACCCGCTTAAGATCCGCTTAATCCACAGCGGCGTTAAAGAGACACATGTGTTCCATTACCATGTCCATCAGTGGTTATTTGAGAAGGAAGATCAGGATTCAGAGCTCCTTGATTCCCAAGCGATCTCCCCGCAAAATGCCTATACCGTTTCCCCGTTGTACGGAGCGGGCAGTTTACAGGGGCAATTGGCGATGCGATCATCCATTGCCACCTGTATCCCCACTTTCATGAGGGCATGTGGGGCATGAATCGGATTTTTAATACGTTACAAGACGGAAGCCAGTGTTATCCAAACGGTGTCCCCATTGAGGCACTGCAGCCGCTGCCGGACCGTCCGTGTCCACCAGAACCAACACCAGAGCGCCCTGGGTTTCCGAACTTCATTCCGGGTATCGTTGGATGCAAGGCCCCACGCCCACCGCTTGGCATCATCGGAGGTCGTGAATCGACGGAACTGGAAGAGAATCAATTTGCGCCAAATGCTGTTCCAGGTGCAGTCTTTGTGAATCCGTGTGTAGCAGACGTTACACCGGTGCGCGAGTTCGATGTGGTTGCGATCCAACTGCCGATTA
>BAXC01000163.1 GCA_001310375.1 Bacillus sp. JCM 19041
TATGACTTGCTAGCTGTCCGTATTATCGTCAAGAACATTAAGGATTGTTATGCGGTATTAGGCGTTATTCACACATGTTGGCGACCAATGCCTGGCCGATTCAAAGATTATATTGCAATGCCAAAGGCGAATATGTATCAATCATTACACACAACCGTAGTAGGTCCTAATGGTGATCCGCTGGAGGTGCAGATTCGGACAGATGATATGCATCGTGTAGCGGAGTATGGTGTAGCTGCTCACTGGCATATAAAGAAGGAAAGACATTATCGAGCAATCGCTATTCTTTTGAGGACAAGCTTAGTTGGTTTCGCGATGTGATCGAGTCTCAGACGGATACAAATGATGCGCAAGAGTTTATGGAATCTATGAAAATGGATCTTTTCTCTGATATGGTTTTTGTCTTTACACCAAAAGGGGATGTAGTGGAGCTCCCACGGGGATCGGTTCCACTTGATTTCGCTTATCGCATTCATAGTGAAATTGGAAATCGGTGTATAGGAGCAAAAGTTAATAGTAAAATGGTTCCACTTGATCATGAATTAAAGACGGGCGACATCGTGGAAGTAATGACATCAAAACATTCATATGGTCCTAGTCATGATTGGTTAAAATTAACGAAGTCTTCTCATGCGAAAAACAAAATCAAACAATGGTTTAAAAAAGAAAAACGTGAAGAAAATGTCGCTAAAGGGAAAGAAACGATTGAAAGAGAAATTAGAGCTCTCGATTTTGAGCCTAAAGACATACTGACGCCAGAGAATCTAAGTGAAGCTATTAATAAATTTAGTTTTGCTGGCGAAGAGGATATGTATGCTGCTGTTGGTTATGGTGGTATTAGCGGTAAGCAAATTGTAAACAGGCTTACTGAGAAGCTCCGGAAAGCAAAAGATAATGAACAGGAGAATCAATCTCTTGATGCGGCTCTAAATGATATCCAATCGTTTGCGCCTAGCAAGCGAACAAATTCGATTGGTGTCCATGTTAAAGGAGTCGATAATTTACTGATTCGATTAGCACGTTGTTGTACACCTGTGCCAGGTGATTCAATAATTGGCTATATTACAAAAGGTAGAGGTGTTTCTATTCACCGTACTGATTGTCCAAATGTGACAGTTGAGGATGAATCTAGTTCAAGATTACTTGAAGTGGAATGGGAAGGTGCGAGCCATATATCAAAATCATATAACGTTGATATTGAAATTACTGGCTTTGATCGGAACGGCCTCTTAAATGAAGTATTGCAAACGATGACTGAAACACGGACTCAAATTAATACGGTTTCTGGTCGCTCTGATCAAAAACATAAAATCGCGACGATCGAAATGAGTATTTCAATTACAAACATCGCCCATTTGCAAAAGATTGTTGACAAAATTAAGCAATTAAAAGACATATATTCAGTGCGTCGAGTGACGCACTAAAAGTAGGCAGGTGTAAGAAGAATGCGTGTTGTTGTGCAACGTGCAAAAGAGGCAAAAGTCCAAGTTGAAGAAAAAACAATCGGTCAAATTGATAAGGGGCTTGTATTGTTGGTGGGAATTAGTAATGAGGACAATGAAAAGGATGTACGTTTCTGTGCTGAAAAAATAGCTAATTTGCGTATTTTTGAAGACGAAACAGGGAAAATGAATTTCTCTGTTTTGGATAATGGGGGAGAGATCCTGTCTATCTCTCAGTTTACCCTATATGGTGATTGCACAAAAGGGCGACGTCCTAATTTCATGAAAGCTGCTAAACCAGACTATGCTAACGTCTTGTATAAACAATTTAACCAATTATTGGCTGACCAGGGTCTTAAGGTAGAAACGGGTAAGTTTGGTGCTATGATGGATGTGTCGCTTATTAATGACGGTCCGGTGACTCTAATTGTAGAAAGTTAGAAAGCAGTTGTTAAAGCTGCTTTCTTTTTTATCATTAAAAGCGGATTCGATTAACTATATTGAGGTACAATGATTTAAGATAGCGAGAAAACGAATGACTTTTATGAAAGCGGTTAATAAACTCTTGACAAAAAACGATAAAAACGTAAAGATAGATATGTGAGAACGATTTCACAAAAAGAGGTGACTGAATGTCCACGATTAAGGATGTAGCATTACGCGCAGGGGTTTCACGGTCTACGGTTTCTCGAGTTATGAATAACCATCCATATGTTGATGAAGAAAAACGACGTGCAGTCAAAGAGGCAATGATGGAGCTAGGCTATTTGCCAAATTCTTCGGCTCAACGTCTCCGAGGAACGGAAACACGGACAATTGCAGTACTTGTTTCTCGCATCGTTAATCCTTTTTTTGGCGCAATTGTCGATGCGATGGATGAAGTCGCAGCAGAGCACTCTTACCGGCTTATCTTGTGCAACACAAGAGGGAATGCAGACCAAGAGTTGCATTTTCTCCAGTTACTTCGAACGAAACAAGTTGATGGTGTGATATTTGCATCTCTTGTTAATGACTGGGAAACGATACGACCATTTTCGGAGTACGGCCCGATAGTGTTTTGTAATGAATATTTACGTGAGGCAGAAGATGTACCGGTCATTACGATTAATCAAAAAAAAGCCATGTATGATGCAACGATTCATTTGATTACGAAAGGGTACAAACGAATTGCTTACTGTAATATTTATGATCCGTTAAAACAGCAATCAACTTTGTCGGCACTAGCGGAAGATCGATTTTTAGGTTATAAAAAAGCAATGGAAGAAGCAGGAATATCTTTTGATGAGAGTTGGCGGTTTGCTGGTCACTCCGTTGAAGACGGGAAACGAATTTTTACGGAACTAAATGCTTGGCAGACAAACCCGATGCAATCATTACGGGAAGCGACGAGATCGCTGCAGGTATCATTGCTGAAGCAAAAGGGAATGGGTGGAGAGTGCCAGATGATTTAGCTGTTGTTGGGTTTGATAATCAGCCAACAGCCGTTTTGCTCGAACCTCAACTTACGACTATCCATCAACCAACACTTGAAATGGGAAGAGCGGCTATGGCTCAAATGTTAGCTGCAGTTAAGAAAGAACCAGGGCTTGAACAAGTGTTGTATTTACCAGCACCGTTACTAGTAAGGGAATCAACGTGAAAAATACGAGCTTTAATTAAGGTGAAGGAGGAGAACTAGGGATGAATGTAACAATTTGGAATGAGTTTAGACATGAAAAAAAGAATGAAACGGTGGCAGAAATCTATCCTGGTGGTATCCACGGGGCGATTGCTGGCTTTTTAGAAGAGGAACATAAGATAAGTACGGCAACGCTGGATGAATCGGAGCATGGGTTAACAGAAGACGTTTTAAACCAGACTGACGTCCTAATTTGGTGGGGGCATATTGCGCATCATGAAGTGGAAGATGAAGTGGTTGCTCGTGTACATAAACGTGTATTGGAAGGGATGGGTTTAATTGTTCTACATTCAGGTCATTTCTCTAAAATTTTTAAATCGCTTATGGGCACTAGTTGTGACTTAAAGTGGCGCGAAGCCGATGAGAAAGAACGTCTATGGGTTGTTAGCCCGAGTCATCCAATCGCCGAAGGAATTGGCGAGCAATTCGAGCTCGAAAAAGAAGAGATGTACGGGGAACATTTTGATATTCCCGATCCTGATGAAATTATCTTTTTGAGTTGGTTCCAAGGCGGAGAGGTTTTCCGAAGTGGATGTACGTTTAACCGTGGAAATGGCAAAATCTTTTATTTCCGTCCAGGGCATGAGACGTACCCAACCTATAAAGACAAAAATGTGAAGCGCGTCATCCAAAACGCTGTAAAATGGGCAGCTCCAACAAAACGAAATGTTCCCGTTTATGGAAATGCGAAACCGTTTGAGCCTGTGCCGGGACAAAGCGAGTGATGAGATTGAAAATAGGTATTATTGGAGCTGGAGGAATTGCAACAAACCGGCATATTCCGGCGCTTTTAAAATTGAATGAAGTAGATGTATATGGCTTATATGATGTGAGAAAAGAGCAAGCGAGAAGGTCGCTCAACTATTTTCGATTCCTTTTGTTGCCGAAAGTGAAGAAGCTTTATTTAATAAAGTGGATGCAGTTATTATTTGTACTCCTAATAAATTTCATCATCTTTCTGCAATTAAGGCGCTTGAAGTAGGAAAGCATGTTTTCTGTGAAAAGCCGATGGCAATTTCAAGTAAAGATGCGCAAGCAATGGAAGATGCAGCTAATACAGCTCAGAAAGTGCTTCAAATTGGATATCATTATCGATTTAAAAAGGATTCTTTGGCTGCTAAGAAAGCGATCTTGAATGGGCAAATTGGCGATCCTGTTGTTGTTCGTGTTGAAGCAATGCGACGTCGAAAAGTCCCTGGGTGGGGCGTGTTTACGAATAAAGACATTCAAGGCGGAGGTTGTTTAATTGACTACGGATGCCATTTGCTCGATCTGGCTATGTGGTTAATGGATTTTCCGGAAATCGAATCTATACAAGGGCAGACGTATGAGTTGGTAAGCCGAGATCCTGACCAAGTCAATGAGTGGGGAATTTATGATGCTACGACAATTGATGTCGAGGATCATGCAACTGCTTTTATTCGATTTACTAGCGGAGCACGATGCTATTTGAAACTTCGTGGGCGGCTAATGTTCCAGAAGATAAAGAGACTTTGAGCATTTCTGGAACAAAAGGAGGTATTACGGTTTTCCCTTATTCGCTAAATAAAGCGACACAAGGCATGATGACGACAACAAAAGCTGATTGGATTTCGGGTGAAGATGAAGAACTTGCTCAGCTTAGGCATTTTGTATCGTGTTGTATTGAGAATACACTACCCCTTGTAAAAGCAAATGAAGCAAAGAGGGTTTCAGCAATAATTGAAGAGATTTACAAACAAAGTATATAACAAATAAAACCTATCCATGCGGATAGGTTTTATTTTCATACATGTTTAGATGACTTGCAAAGTGGCTATGCTAAATAGAAATTATGTTACAAGGGAGCGAATAGATTGCGTGTCCATGATAAGCAGGTAAATGCTGAAAACTGGAACGAAATAAACGATCAAGTCCCAGGGTTACAAATGCTTGACGTTCATTTTTATTATGAAACGGGAATGACATCTAAAGATTTACCTCTATTCAAAAAACAACAAAACCGAAATTAACTATTGACATGACGGCGTCAAATTCGTATAGTTAGAAGCAACTTAAAAATGTAAGATGTACCAATGACAAGGCATAGTAGTTAAGGATTATAGATGTAAAGAGAGGGCTTCCGCGGCTGAAAGTGGCCTCATCTACCGAAACGAATGAACACCTTAGAGGTTTTTTTCCTGAAAAGTCATTTTGATTCGTAGGGGAAAACGTTGCTGGCGTTAACAGACAAAAGTGGAGGCTAGTGCCTCAATTTGGGTGGCACCACGGGATATTCTCTCGTCCCAGATGATAGTAATCATCTGGGAGAGAGTTTTTGTTTTATGAAAAGGAGAGGGATGTTATGTCGATACAGCTACCACGAGGAACCCAGGATATATTGCCCGAAGATGCAGTCATTTGGCAGTATATCGAAAAAGTTGCAAAAGAAACAAGTGAAACGTATAACTTTGAAGAAATAAGAACACCGATATTTGAACATACGGAAGTATTTACGAGAGGTGTCGGCGATACAACAGATATTGTCCAAAAAGAAATGTATACGTTTAAAGATAGAGGAGACCGAAGCTTAACGCTTCGACCAGAAGGCACAGCTTCGGTTGCACGTTCATATGTAGGGAATAAACTGTTTGGATCACCTAATCAGCCTACAAAACTTTATTATACTGGGCCGATGTTTCGTTATGAGCGTCCTCAAGCTGGGAGAATGCGTCAATTTGTTCAATTCGGAGTGGAAGCACTTGGAAGTGCAAGTCCCCAATTAGATGCGGAGGTTTTGGCGTTACTCGTTGACATATGCAAACGTTTAGGCATTGTGAATTTGAAACTTGTTATTAATTCACTTGGAGATTCAGAGAGTAGAATGGCGCACCGCGAAGCGCTCATTAATCACTTCAATCCATCGATTGGCGAGTTTTGTAGTGATTGCCAAGCTCGCTTAGAAAAAAATCCATTACGAATTCTCGACTGTAAAAAAGATCGGGAGCACCCATTAATGAACACAGCGCCTTCAATTCTTGACTTTTTAAATGACACTTCAAGCAATTATTTTACTCAATTAAAAGAAACGCTTGATACGCTAGATATTTCCTATACTGTTGACCCAACACTTGTAAGAGGGCTTGATTATTATAACCATACCGCTTTTGAATTAATGAGCACAGCCCCTGGCTTTGGAGCGATTACGACATTATGTGGTGGTGGCCGCTATAACGGTCTTATACAAGAATTTGGAGGACCAGAAACTCCTGGAATTGGGTTTGCTTTCAGTATTGAACGCTTTATTTTAGCCATGAAAGCAGAACAAGTTGAATTGCCAAAAAGGCAAAACCTAGACGCTTATGTTGTTGCGCTTGGTGATGAAGCGAATAAGCGGGCACCATTGATTGTACATCAACTAAGACAAGCAGGTCTTCGAGCAGATAAAGATTACTTAGGTAAGAAAATGAAAGCACAATTAAAAGCTGCCGATCGTTATGCCGCTTCATGCACTGTCATTATTGGTGACGATGAGCTTGCGAGAGAAGAAGCAGTTATTAAGCATATGAGTTCCGGCGAACAAAAAACAGTGCGATTAAGTGAATTGGTTAGCCATATAGTAGACCTAAGAGGAGGACAACAAGATGATTAAACGGACACACCACTGCGGACAGCTTGGAGTAGAGCTTGCAGGAAAGCAAGTGGAATTAAAAGGATGGGTGCAGCGCCGCCGCGACCTTGGTCAAGTAATCTTCTTAGATGTAAGAGACCGTTCAGGTATCGTGCAAACAGTCTGTAGCCCGGATATTAGCAAGTCTGCTTTGGGAGCGGCGGATAAAATTCGTAACGAATACATTGTTGCAATAAAAGGGACGGTAGTTGAAAGATCGGCTAATGCAGTTAATGAAAAACTAGCCACTGGTCAATCGAAATTCATGTAGATGAATTAGAATTAATTAATTCATCAAAATCACTTCCGTTTCAAATTGAAGCAAATACAGATGCTTCAGAAGATGTTCGATTAAAATATCGGTATTTAGACTTACGTCGTCCTGATATGCAAGATTCGTTTGCTATGCGTCATCGGGTGATGAAGTCGGTACGTGATTTTCTAGACGGTGATGGTTATTTAGAAATTGAGACGCCTATGCTTACTAAGAGTACACCTGAAGGCGCCAGAGACTACTTGGTACCGAGTCGAGTTCATCCAGGCGAGTTTTATGCATTGCCACAGTCTCCACAAATTTTTAAGCAATTATTAATGGTATCTGGTTTCGAAAAGTACTTTCAAATCGTTCGTTGTTTCCGCGATGAAGATTTACGTGCTGACAGGCAACCAGAATTTACACAAATTGATATTGAAACAAGTTTTCTTGATACTGAGGAAATATTGGCAATGACAGAAAGCATGATGCAACGCCTTATGAAAGAGACACACGGTTTAGAAGTCAAGAAGTCATTCGATCGTATGACTTATGATGAAGCAATGAACCGTTACGGTTCTGATAAGCCGGATACTCGCTTTGGGATGGAGCTTATTGAGCTTTCAGATGTATTGAAGGACACTGACTTTAAGGTTTTCAAAAGCGCAATCGAGTCAGGTGGCATTGTAAAAGGTCTTAGACTAGAAGGTGGAGCAGACCAAATGTCCCGTAAGGAAATCGATGCATTAACTGATTTCGTAAAGCCTTATGGAGCCAAAGGGTTAGCTTGGCTAAAAGTAGAACAAGACGGATTAAAAGGTCCAATCGCAAAATTCTTTAATGAAGAACAGGCGCAAGCGCTGATTGCGGCAATGGATGCGAATGTAGGGGACCTACTGTTTTTTGGAGCTGATAAAAAGCAGGTTGTGTTTGACTCTCTTGGG
>BAXC01000164.1 GCA_001310375.1 Bacillus sp. JCM 19041
TTTTTTCACTTCGTAGAAAATTGGATTAGATTTAAACATTAATATTGTCAATTTCACATTTTTATTTCTTGGTATTTTATTTCATCGGACGCCTAAACGGTTTCTTGATTCTGTTACACAAGGGGTCAAAAATGCAGGCGGGATTATTATTCAATTTCCATTTTATGCAGGAATTATGGGGATGATGGTTGCCTCTGGACTTTCAGAACAAATCGCTATGTGGTTCATCAATATCTCAACTGAAGCAACTCTGCCGTTTTTAACATTTATTAGTGCTGGCATTATAAATTTCTTTGTACCATCTGGTGGTGGTCAATGGGCCGTTCAAGGACCGATTATGATTCCTGCTGCTCTTGAGTTAGGAGCTGATACCGCTCGCGTAGCTATGGCCGTCGCTTGGGGCGATGCTTGGACCAATATGATTCAACCATTCTGGCATTGCAGGTTCTCGCTATTGCCGGTTTAAAGGTTCGAGATATTATGGGCTTTTGCTTGATCTTATTAATATGGTCATTCATTCCGATTACAATCGGTTTAGTCTTTTTTTAATATAAGAATCTACATAGGGGAACAGAAGAATCAAAAAACGATAAACATCCTAATCGATGTCAATCCAATTAGGAAGAAATGAAAAGCAAAGACGAAGAATGAACACTACGCTGACACTCTCAAGCTTGTTCTAACATGGGAATAAACTCGTAAAAGTTAGCCACTTCCACACAAAATATCTTTCGTTTACTCATTCATCCAGCGTAAAAACCCCATTGAAGAACATCTTCAATGGGGTTTTGTCTATGATTTGGGGTAAGTCTATAACTACATACCGCTAGTGCTACATTCATAAACAAAAAGCCACAGATCCGTAACTACGATTTTGTTGATCTGCCCTTTAAAACATAGCGATTAATCACTTTCTTTACGCCATAAATCGCAACTACCGTTAGGACTCGCGCTGCTACTTTGCGGATCATAAGCACGCTCCTTCCTTCTCTTTTACATAACATACCCGAAATTGACTCAACTAAAGCAATTGCTACTTAGACCCAAACCAATCAGCAGGCAAATCCATATGTAAGAAAGGAACATCCGTATCAATTTCCCCGGTAATTCGCTCTTTGCTTAAATCATCACCCTCAAGCCATTTCCTAAAATCAATGACATGCGGCTCCTTATCTGGACCAATCGCAAACCACGTTTTTAGCTCTTTCGGAAAATACACGGACGTATGAATCGTCCCGGCCCAACTCGAATACAAATCGGAGAAAAGACCACGATGCTGACCATTAAATAATGAATATGCCTCTTTCGCAGATAACTCTTGTCTCTGGCTTTCCTCAAGCACTTCCAACCTCCGCTTTGAATCAACTAAATGATGACGATTTTCTTTAACTAATTGTTCGAAGTGATTTGTGCAACGGATTGCAGATCGGACATGCGTCTCCTTTGGTGTCGCTTCAACAATCATCGTCTTTCCACTTTTATCGTAAACAATATAACTAAACGAATGGCGATGAGGGATTGTTTGTAATAAGTGTACAGCTTCCCCCACCGTTGCACACGTCTCTAAAATAAAACGGCCAATCATACAGCAAATAAACCCTGGGCCTGGTTTTTTCCGATTCATAAAGTTATAGCCCATGGCAAGACCGGCTTCATTGATTCCATCCATTCTTCCAGTAATGCGCTGGCTCGGTGCCATTACTGCGTAACCTCCATCGTTTGGTTGAAACAACGTATAACGCCCCTCATACGTCTTTGGATGATAATCATAGTTACGGATCAAATAATTTGTCCCCGTCGCAATGGAACACCCAGATCGATTATAAGGAACACGGTATCCACCAAATTCTTCAAGCACTCGCTCCATCGGCCATTCTAGTGCTTCTCGTAAACCAATAAGCTCATGCCAAATTGGTTTAGAAATCGCTGTAATTTCTTTCTTTGCTTCATCTATATCAATTGAAAACCTTTTCTTCCGCACCTTCCATTGGTTTTCTCGATTAAGTACCGTAAATGAATCGTTTAAAAGCACTCCTTGCATGTAACCAAATTCCTCATGAGAGCCTCTAAATTGGATGATGTCACTGTATACCTCTTTCATCTCAATCTCCACCCGTCTCGCTTTCCAGTTTTTCAGCAAGTTCTTGGCCAAAGTGACCTAAATCGTTCCGGACATATGCACTCATCGTGCCCGCACATACACTCTCAATAAGAATGTCTTCCATTTCCTCCGGCAATCCATACATCGTTAATTGTTTGCGTAGTGCAACTGCCGTTCTTATGCCTGCTTCAGCCGCCATTGTTGATAAAGAGGGTACACTTTTTGCATCACCCATTTGAATGGAACCCATTTCATTAAACAAATCAGCAATCACCTTAAAGATCTCTCTCTTATCTGTATCAACCACTACAAAAGCAGGATTCCCTTTCTCTAATGATCCTGCGTGCCCAATAATCTTAGCTTCCACAAAATAAAGACTTGAGTAGGTATGCTTTAAAGAGTCTTCAAAAAAAGCTTTTGTTGAACAATTAATGAGGATAGCCCCTTTTTTGGCAAACGAAGCTGCTTGTTTAGCAATTATCGATGTAGTACCTGCTGGGACACAAAGGATAATGGCGTCGCTCTCTTCTAGTTTGCTTAGATCTGTTGTGTACGCGGCTCCTATGCGTTCAGCCAATTCTCTGCCTCTGATGCCCCATTATTAATCAAAAGGCGTTTATGTTCTAACGGAAGACGTTTGGCAATAACTGAACCCATTCTTCCAGTTCCAATGATTGTCACGTTCATGAACATCCCTCCTCTTCTTTTAGAGTATACTCTTTTATTAGTAATCTTCTCAATCTAGTGAACTTGGCACACATCTTGCATTAAATTTACTGAACCGATTTTGAAGGAGGATTTTTTATGTTACCAACTTACAAACACGAACCATTTACAGATTTTACAGTCGAAGAAAACAAACAGGCATTGCTTGACGCCATTAAACAAGTTGAATCCGAACTCGGCGGCCACTACCCTCTACTTATTAATGGTGAGCGAGTTGAAACCGAACAAAAGATCACTTCTTATAATCCATCAAACAAAGAAGAAATCATTGGCACAACAGGAAAAGCAACAAAAGAACATGCAGAACAAGCAATTGAAGCTGCAAGCGAAGCGTTTAAAACTTGGCGAAAAGTTACACCCGCAGAAAGAGCAATATTCTTGTACGTGCAGCAGCCATTGTTCGCCGTCGCAAACATGAATTTTCGGCATTGCTCGTAAAAGAAGGCGGTAAACCTTGGAAAGAAGCTGATGGTGACACCGCAGAAGGCATTGACTTCATGGAATACTATGCTCGTCAAATGATTGAACTTGCCGAAGGGAAACCAGTCAATAGCCGTGAAGGCGAATTAAATAATTACATGTATACACCAACTGGCGTAACTGTTGTTATTTCTCCTTGGAACTTCGCTTTTGCGATTATGGCTGGAACAACAGTTGCTCCCCTTGTTACAGGCAATACAGTACTACTTAAACCTGCTAGTACAACTCCTGTTATCGCGGCAAAATTTGTTGAAGTATTAGAAGAAGCAGGTGTGCCAAAAGGAGTAATCAACTTCGTTCCAGGAAGCGGTAGTGAAGTTGGCGATTATCTTGTTGAACATCCAAAAACAGCTCTCATTACATTCACTGGATCCCGTGACGTAGGTGTTCGTCTATACGAGCGTGCAGCAATCGTTCAAAAAGAACAAAATCACCTCAAACGTGTCATCGTTGAGATGGGCGGTAAAGACACAGTTGTTGTGGATAGTGAGGCAGATATCGATACAGCGGTTGAAGCGATTGTTGTTTCTGCATTTGGTTTCTCTGGTCAGAAGTGTTCAGCTGGGTCACGTGCAGTCATTCATACTGATGTTTATGATGAAGTATTAGAAAAAGTAATCGAAAAAACAAATGCCTTAACCGTTGGTAACCCTGCAGAACCAAGCAATAATTATATGGGACCAGTCATTGACCAAGCGGCATTTGACAAGATTACCGGCTACATTGAAGTAGGTAAAGAAGAAGGCAAACTTGTTGCTGGCGGAAAGAGTGATGACAGTACTGGTTACTTCATCCATCCAACCATTTTTGCAGATGTGGATCCAAAAGCGCGCGTGATGCAAGAAGAAATCTTTGGACCTGTTCTAGCAATCAGCAAAGCGTCAAGCTATGACGAAGCACTTGAGATTGCCAATAACACGGAGTATGGTTTAACCGGTGCGGTTATTACAAATAACCGTGAAAAAATCGAACAGGCGAAATATGATTTCCATGTTGGAAACCTTTATTTCAACCGTAATTGTACTGGAGCGATTGTTGGCTACCATCCATTTGGCGGATTCAAAATGTCTGGAACCGATTCAAAAGCTGGCGGCCCGGATTACCTTACTCTGCATATGCAAGCAAAAACCATTTCGGAAATGTATTAAGTCGATATCACATGAAAAGACACGATCTAGACAAGATCGTGTCTTTTTGTTTAAACACATCTGTCTATTTAGACAAATGTGTCAACTATACACCGTATTGTTTTAACTTGTTGTACAGTGTTGCGCGCGAGATACCGAGCATTTTTGCTGCTGCTGACTTATTCCCATACGTTTTTTGTAATGCTTCTTCAATTTCACTACGTTCATCGGTTATCTCCCGTGGAATCGATGAAACATGTTTTCCTTGGCGTTGAAATGATTCAGGCAAATGATACCAATGAATCATATCATCCGCTTCGTTTGATAGAATCACAACTCGTTCTACTAGATTTCGTAGTTGCCGAATGTTGCCTTCCCAACGATGATTCCCAAGCATATACATCACTTCTGGATCAAACTTTGGCACGGGTTTTTCATATCTTAGCGCAAATTCATGACCAAAGCGTTGAATTAACTCCGGTAAATCTTCCATTCGCTCACGCAAAGGTGGAACATGAAGTGATATAACATGTAACCTGTAGTAAAGGTCTTCGCGAAATGTTCCTGCTTGAATCATTTCTTCTAGATCACGATTTGTTGCCGCAATAAGATGAACTTCAAGTGGAATTGGTTTATGATCTCCAACACGGTAATAGACTCGCTCTTGTAACACACGCAAAAGCTTTACTTGTAATTCAAGCGGCATTTCTCCTACTTCGTCAAGAAACAACGTTCCACCTTTTGCTGCATCAAGCTTCCCTGTTTTACCACCTTTTACGGCGCCAGTAAACGCACCTTGAACATAACCAAATAACTCACTTTCAAACAAGGCTGCAGGAATTGCACCGCAGTTGATCGCAACAAAAGGTTCTTCCTTTCGTCTACTTGCTTGGTGTACACCTTCAGCAAATAATTCTTTCCCAACACCACTTTCACCCGTAATTAGCAAGTTAGCTCCGTTTTTGCTACTTTAGCCGCCAACTCAATCGCCCGTTTTATCGGCTTGCTATTCCCAATAATCTTATGAAAAGGGGTTTCGTTGTGCATTTCTAAATCACGAAGTGTAGCAGTTGTTGTCGTAAGTTTTTCATTTAATTTAACAACATCAGTAATATCTCGTTCAATTGATATTCCACCGATGCATTCTACTCCTTGAAACACGGGCACTGTATTTACAATCACATGTAAACCAGGCTTTGGTTGATTGTATTGATTAATTACTGGCTGTTTATCTTTCATTACGGACCAAAGCACAAGCGCTTCTTCATCAAAGAAATGATGTAATGGCTTTCCTTTGATCTCTACATTACTTAGACCATACAATTCTTCCGAACGATGGTTAACAGCTAATACAGCACTTGCTTCATCAACAATTGTCACAGCATCGTCCATGGCTCTCATCAATGTTTCTTGGAAGGAGTGTAATCGCTTTAATTCATCTAATAAGAGGCCCGACAGTTCTTCTTTATAAATAATCCCAACAACTTCATCTCTTTCATTCGTTGTATAAATATCTCCTGGGTTCTTATTGAATGACGGCAAATGTATGAACGGCAACTTTTCAGGCAATTTCAGCGCATCATTTTTTGGCTCGTGACCAAAAGGCTTTGCAACATCTTTTAATACCGTTTGCATAACAAACCTCCTAATCAATCATGTATAACTCGTTAGACAATTGTGTCTTCTATCACTCCCTATATTAGACGAATTTTGATGAAAAAACTAGAATGAAAACGTTTAATCAATTGGCACCGTTTTTGCATAATAATTAATATGGTAGAAACAGATCATCTTAGGAGGAATGACATATGGTCCTTGACCAGCCACTTCGATCGTTTTTTATGCAGCTTGCTAAAAGCAAACCACTTAATAAGGCAGCTAAGAAATGGGGCCTGAAGTTTGGAGCATCACAAGTTGTAGCAGGAGCGACACTTGAAGACGCAATGGCGAATGTGCAGAATTTGAATAGCAATGGATTAGCGTGTACACTTGACCACTTGGGGGAATTTGTAACAGAACGTGAGGAAGCTGTTGAATCAACCGAGGCTTGTCTTAATGTACTACGTGCAATTAATGAAACGCAAGCCGAATGCAATCTTTCAGTGAAAATGACCCAGCTTGGTCTCGATATTGATGAAGAGTTCTGTATTGAAAATATGAAACGTATTTGCCAAACAGCTCGCAGTTTCAATATCTTCATTCGAATTGATATGGAAGATTATTCTCATTGTGAACAAACATTGCGTATCTTATCGATCTTGCGCAAAGAATACGATAACGTTGGTACTGTCATTCAAGCCTATTTGCATCGTTCTGAAGCTGATGTGCTCTCACTTAAAGGCGTTCCTCTTCGCCTCGTTAAAGGAGCTTATAAAGAATCAGGAGATGTAGCTTATC
The DNA here is from genome assembly GCA_001310375.1 of Bacillus sp. JCM 19041. GTDB lineage: Bacteria > Bacillota > Bacilli > Bacillales > Bacillaceae_D > Shouchella. The sequence continues at coordinate 6,832 of BAXC01000164.1, forward strand.
AGGATAAAAGCAAAGTTGATGAGAACTATATGAACATCATTCGCAAACATCTAGATAACGGCAGTTATTCAGCGATTGCCACTCATGATCACACTATTATTGAAAAAGTTAAACAATATGCAAAAGAAAATGATATTCCACGTGAGCAATTTGAATTTCAGATGTTATATGGATTCCGAGAAGCATTGCAAAAGGAATTGATTCAAGAAGGATATAAAGTTCGCCTTTATGTTCCGTTTGGGACTGATTGGTTTGGCTACTTCATGCGTCGTCTTGCTGAACGCCCTCAAAATATTGTGTTTGCATTACGAGGATTCTTCAAAAAATAAAAGAGGCCAAAGTGAACTGCCCCTTAAAAGTTAGACACAAGTCTAGCTTTTAAGGGGTGTTTTGATTGCGCAAATACACAAAAAAAACAAAAAGTTTTCGCTGTTAAACAGTACTTAGATGGCGTTTTAGGTCATAAACAAGTGGCAAAGAATCTGGGGATTGCGCCTAGTATGGTTTCTCTTTGGATTTTCTTTATATGAAGAATGGGGGCAAGACGTTTTTGATACTTCCTATACAAGCCATTTGCCGATTTATTAACCAATCGATCAAACTCCTCAAATGATTAATCAAAATATCAATAAACTTTTGGTATATGGGTTTTTTCCTATTTTTTCTTTTTCCCTATTTTTAAGATGCCAATTGCTGACCAAACTCTTTCAATAGCATATATATATATATGATGCGAAAAGTAAAAAAAAAAGGAGATCCATTATGAATCAAAAGTGCAACATATGTAATCAACATCATTGCCCATGTAATCCTTGTTTCCAACCCTTCAAGCGACCTCCAAATATTTGTAAATGCATTGAAATAATATTGCCTACTGGGCCTACAGGCGCTACCGGCATCACTGGCTCTACCGGAGCCACTGGTTTAACGGGTGTTACTGGGGCTACTGGTTTAGCGGGCGCTACTGGGACTACCGGAACTACTGGCGCTACAGGCATCACTGGCTCTACCGGAGCCACTGGCTTAGTGTTACTGGATCTACTGGCGACACTGGCCAACTGGACTACTGGT
>BAXC01000165.1 GCA_001310375.1 Bacillus sp. JCM 19041
GGCTTGTGCGCAGGAGTACGATAACGGTGAGGGTGAAGGAATAATTGATGGATCAAACCCAGGTACTATGGATGAAACGACTTTAGCTAATCACCTTGAAGCACCATGGACAATTGTAAAAGGGGAAGAAGCGTTTTTTGTTCCTAGAAGGGAAGGCACAATCTATGTTATTACAGATAATGGTACGGTCAGTGAACAACCAGTTCATTTAGAAGAAGATGTAGAACAAGAAGCGGAGTCGGGGATGTTGGGTATGGTTTTACATCCAGAGTTCGAAGAGAATCAAACCGCATTTATTTATCATTCATATGAGACTAACGCAGGAATTGAGAATCGTATGATTTCGACTAGATGGGACGAAGAGAATGAGGAGTGGTATGAGGTAGATGTACTGATAGAGGGGATTCCAGGCGCGGGGATACATAATGGAGGGCGCTTGGCAATCGGACCAGATCAATTGCTTTATGCAACGACAGGAGATGCAGATCAAGAAGAACTGGCGCAGGATCCTGATAATCTTGCAGGAAGTATTTTGAGAATGGAGCTTGACGGTGGAATTCCTTCTGATAATCCATTTGAAAACTCAGTTGTCTATTCTTATGGTCACCGAAACCCTCAAGGTTTGGCATGGTTAGACGATGGTATGATGTTTAGTTCAGAGCACGGACCTGTAGGTTATGATGAAATTAACGTAATTGAACCTGGAAGTAATTATGGGTGGCCAGAAATGACTGGGGATGAAACGATGGACGGAATGGTGCTCCATTGATTCATTCTGGAGAAGAGACATGGGCACCTTCAGGGTTAGCGGCATATAAGGACCAATTATATATAGCCGGATTACGAGGAGAAGCGATCTTTCATTTTACCCCTGATGATGAGAATTTAGTTGAATTGATTGATGGATTTGGTCGTATCCGGGATGTACACGTAGAGGATGGTGCGCTTTATTTCATTACGAATAACACTGATGGACGAGGGAATCCAAGTGAAGAAGATGATCAGTTAATAAAATGGGAATTGAATTGATCGAGAGAGGAGGCTAAGTGCTTTTTATTTAGCCTCCTTTTGATGGAGTTTATACCAATTCATTATTATCTGTTTTATACTTAATAAGATAAAGTTGATTGAATGAAGTGAGGAAGTGGTGCAAAAAATGATCCAACATAAAATGGAACAAGCCATACAGACGTTGGAGACGTTTTATGGATATTCGTCTTTCCGGAATGGCCAAGAACAAGTCATTCGCTCTCTACTAACAAACAATGATGCACTAGTTGTTATGCCTACAGGTGGTGGGAAATCACTCTGTTATCAAATACCTGCCCAAGTCTTTGGTGGAACAACACTTGTCATCTCGCCATTAATAGCATTAATGAAAGACCAAGTCGATGCTGTAAATCAAATTGGAATACGAGCAACATATGTGAATAGTGCAATTTCAAAAGCAGAGGAACATGCTAGATTGGCTCAGGTTGCAGCTGGAGAAATAACGCTTCTATATGTCGCACCGGAACGCCTCTATGATCCTGCTTTTCAAAAACGCTTTAAGACAGACAAATATTTCATTAATTGCGATAGATGAAGCACATTGTATGTCGCAGTGGGGGCATGATTTCCGTCCTAGTTATTTGCGAATAGCAGAGTGGATCAATGGATTGCCTTATAGGCCGCCAGTAGTTGCATTAACAGCTACGGCAACACCTGAAGTAGCAAAGGACATCTGTTTGCGTTTAGGAATTGATGTAAACAATCAGCATTATACAGGTTTTAAACGGGAAAATTTAACGTTCCGTTTGTTGCGAGGTGAAAAAAAAAGATCGCTTTATCATGCAATACGTTGAAGCGAAAAAAGGACAATCAGGGATTGTTTATGCATCAACACGTAAAGAAGCAGAACAGGTCTATCGTCAACTAAGGAAGCAAGACACCAATACAGTACTCTATCACGGTGGTTTAACGGAATTGGAGCGGACAGAGGCGCAGGAAGCGTTTGTCCATGATGAGGCAGATGTGATGGTTGCGACAAATGCTTTTGGCATGGGGATTAATAAGTCGAATGTGCGCTTTGTTATCCATGCAAACTTGCCTGGTACTATTGAAGCGTATTATCAAGAAGCCGGTCGTGCTGGACGTGATGGGGAAGAAAGTGAATGTGTCCTTTTATACCAAGCACAGGATATTCAAACACAACGTTTTTTCATTGAACAATCAAATGGAGAACTAGAGAAAAAAAGAAAATGACTTTGAGAAGCTACAATTTATGAATCGTTATGCTCATACAAACAAATGTTTGGAACAATTTATTCTTGAGTATTTCGGAGGTACTGAGAGTGAGCCTTGTGGCAAATGCAGCAATTGCACAAAGGAGGGTGAACAAGAAGATGTAACTAGAGAAGCTCAAATGGTCCTCTCTTGTGTTGTACGGATGAAGGAACGGTTTGGAAAGTCAATCGTTGCCCAAGTATTGACTGGTTCAAAAAATAAAAAAATTGAGCAGCTCCATTTAAATAAACTACCTACCTACGGTCTTATGAATAAGAGAACGGCAAAAGATGTTCAATCCTTTATTGACTTTTTGCTTGCCGAGGGGTTCATTGGCTTAACACCAACTTCATATCCAACATTAAAAGTGTTAGAAAAGGGTGCAGCTGTTTTAAAAGGTGATGCAAAAGTTAATCAGTACAAAGAGAATATCCCGAGTCAACAAAACAATATCAATGATCCGTTGTTTGAGCAATTGCGATTAAAGCGAAAAGAGTTAGCCGAACAACAAGGAGTACCACCATATCTTATTTTTTCTGATAAGACTTTAAAAGAAATGGCCTCGGTCGTTCCAAAAACAAGTGAAACATTAGCAACTATTTCTGGAGTTGGAGCGCATAAATTGGAGTTATATGGTGAAGCATTTCTAGAATTATTACGATTTACAGATAAACAGGTGAGTACAGTCATTTCTACTCAACAAAAAGGAAAGGCGAGGCTCGATGTGGACGAAGCGATTCAATCGTATAATGAGCATAAGAGCCCTTCAGAAATCGCTGAAGAACTTGGCTTTTCAGAGCAAACGATCATTAAACATTTGATTGAAGCTGAAAAAGAAGGACGAGTCTCTGACGTTTTAAAGCTTGTAACGGAAGAAAAGCAAAAAAGCATAAAAGAGGCTATAAATGAACACGGAACAGATTTTCTAAAGCCTATTAAAGAAAAAGTAGGAGAAACTGTCTCATATACGGAGATTCGAATCGTTATTGAACTTGGGATAAACGCGTAGGCGGCTTGTTTGCAATGGTATAAATGAATATGGTACAACCATATGTAGTGATTAAATCGTGAAAGGGTCGATTATAAGTGGGACAATTAAAAGAGTTAACAACAGTAGAAGAGTGGGAACAATTTCTTGTTGGTTCGAATAAAACAGTTTCATTATTATTCAAACATAGTACGCAGTGCCCGATTAGTGCAGAAGCGTATGAGGAGTTTCAAAGTTTCGTTAAAGAAAATGAGCAGTTTCAATTTGGTGTAGTAAAAGTAATTGAATCTCGCCCAATTTCTAACCAAATAGCAGAAAAGCTTGAAGTTGTTCACAAGTCGCCACAGCTTTTTGTCCTAGAGGACCAAAAAGTAAAATGGACTGAATCTCATTGGAACATTAAAAAACAATCAATTCAAGACCATGTATAAGACGAGCATTATTGCTCGTTTTTTTTCTTTGCGGCATTATCTTGTTTCATGATGCAATAGTAGGTGAATAGTAAAAAGGCAATTACGAGTAAAGAACATATTCTTTTTGTCACGGAAAACCAATCCAAATCAATCACTCCTTAACTAGAGTTTAACCAATTCATGCCCCTTCATTCACTGAATAAGCCTGTTTTATAAGATTCAAGACAAACAAACAAGACAAGGTATCGAGTGGTGCATACATTGAAAGTCAAGGAGGTGTTTTTGATGGGCCCGACGGTTTACGCGACATCACTCTTTATTTTCAGCTTATTAGGGATTACAGGAGCTTTTACCGCCATACTCGCGTTTTCATCTGGCTGGAGCATTTTGTCTGGACTAGCGTGGGTTTTTGTTGCAGCATTTTCTTTATTGGCAATCACAGTAATTGATTTATATCAAAGAATTTCAGATATAGAAGCCCGTTTAGATGAGGAAGAAGAAGAATAAAAAGCGACATTCTGTCGCTTTTTTAATGAAAGATTGACGAAAGAGTATTCATTCAGTGTTAATAGGGGTAATTTATTAATAGGAACATACTAATAATTTTTATTCTTAATAGGAGTAATCTTCCTTTTTAAAAGCTCTTTTTCTAAAATAGAGATGAAATCCTTTTCCAAATTATTTTGACATGCTTTTTTGTAAGCCTCTAAGAGTACCGAATTGGATAATTGATTCAGCATTTTTATAGACACTCCTTTAATTCGCTAATCTATTTATTGTTTGTACCCAAACGAAATGATTATTAAAACAAGTAAAAAACGACAAAAACCTAGCAACTATTGCTAGGTTTTCTAAGTACCGGTCCAGTAGACTTGACCGGCTTTTTCCGTTTCATCGACAATAACAGAAAAGGAATGTTTCTTATAAAAATGTGTGAGTCTATCCAAATGACCCCAGTCACGTTTAGCCAAATCTCCAGTGATTTTACAGTTATTTGACCAGGCTGTTTCTTTTAAATACTCCATACAAATTGAACCGAAACCACGGCAAGGTTCTCCTTTGATATCACCGATAAATAAATGATGCTGTCTTTGTACTCTACTTGCAAAGCAAAGTCCCACGTACCTTGATATGGAGAAGTACAATCATTAATCATAAACTGGAGTGTGCTACCTTCTTCTTTTTTGGATACAATCACCCATTCTTCTCCCGCTGTTTGCTCAATCCCAATTACTTCTTTGTGTTTTTCTCGTGCAATATCTTTTACTTGTTGCTGCATACGAAGAAGCTGTAGTTCTGATTCATTCGCTTTTCGTATTTCCATTGTTGTCACCAAATCACCCCTAAGCTCATTTTTGCCTATGTCATTATAAAAGATGTGTTGAATGAATGCAAAAAAAAGAGCTGGAAGAGTAGGGAAACAATGTTAAAGGTCCAGCAAACCATGTTGGTTTGCTGGACCTGGACTGTTTATGAAACAAATGCGTGGAAATCTTCAAAGGGTACGCGGATTGAAATGCGGGTTAATTCACTTTCTACGTGCTGACGATTTAATGACAGCTTAAGTTCACTGCACTGACATGTATCTGGAATGTCACGAATAATTGTTGCGAGACGTTTGGATAGTTCAACTTTATCTTGACCAGCAACGAGTTTTTTATAGGCACGCTGAAAGGGGGGATCAAGATGTTCAATTTGTTTATACAAAGAATCAACTGAGCCATAGGCAGAAATTAAAGGCAAGGCTGTTTTTTCTCCGATGCCTAAGCAACCAGGTATGTTATCGCTCGGATCACCTAACAATGCTTTCACATCGACCCATTGAGAAGGTTGAATGCCGAATTCTTGTTGAAATGAATCTCTAGAGTAAATAAGTTCCTCTTTTTTCTTACTAATAATCTGCATTGTTTGGTTGCTAACTAATTGGAGAAGGTCCCGATCGTTGGAATACATCAAACAAGGTCCGTCCATTTCTTTTTCCCAATTTGCGGTTAGTGTACCAATGATGTCATCTGCCTCATAGGGAGGCATCGTTAACTGGGTAATCCCGAGTGTTGTGAGTATTTGCTGCAAATGGATATATTGTTCAATTAATGGTTCTGGGAGTTCACCCCTAGTTTGTTTATATGGTGGATACTCTAGCCGGCGAATTGATTCTTCGCGAGGACATCCCAAGTAACGGCACAATGTGTAATGTTATGTTGACGAATAAGTTTAAATAACTTTTGCAAGAATACACGAAGACCATTTATCGCTTGTCCTTCATCATTTCTTTCTAATTTATCGATTGGTCGATTATAGCTTGTCGCAAAATAACCTCGACTAAGTAAATTAAAACCATCGATAAGCAACAATGCATTTGGTTTCAAATTTAATCATTCCTTTGAACATCTAAAAAACGCTATCATGCGGTTCTTAGAAATTAGTATACGTCCAAAAACGTTCTTGAGTTAATCGATCTACAGCTTCTTGTACGCCATCATGATAAGCTTTTTCAAGGCCAGGTAGAGTCCATGCAAGTTGAGAAGCATGGGCACGGAGAGTATCTAGCTTGAGCAATGCATAATTTGATACATCGTGTACAACATCGGCTTTGCCAATTTCTTCTTCATGATTGTTTGAGAAAGCCAACGCATGAAAAACTGGACGCTGTTCTTTAGGTAATTCAGCTAAAGCGTCGACTACTGCCTCTCCAGTTGCATCATGGTCTGGATGAACCGCATAACCGGGATAAAAAGAAATAATAAGAGATGGATTTAATTCGGAAATTAAATCGAGTACGATGTTTTTAAGGCGTCCAGGAGTTTCGAATTCAATTGTTTTATCTCTAAAGCCAAGCATTCGTAGATCCGTTATTCCCATGACGGATGCGGCATTTTGTAATTCCGATTTCCGTATTTCAGGTAGTGATTCTCTTGTAGCAAATGGTGGGTTTCCAAGGTTTCTCCCCATCTGTCCAAGTGTCAAGCATGCATAGGTGACAGGCGTTCCGACATCAATATGGGAAGCGATTGTTCCAGAGACACCAAACGCTTCATCATCTGGGTGTGGGAAAATGACCAATACATGTCTTTCTTTTTCCATAGTATAACTACTCCTCTACTAAGTCTTATGTTAATTTTCGAAGGGGGTGTGTGAAAGTTCAAGAGCGATGGCCAGCTTGCCATCTGATCCATGACCAGCAAGCAATAACCGACCTTGTTGATCTAATTCGTAATGGGTTAAACCTCACCATAAACCCAGCCAATTTCAAGTTTTAAGCCTACTCGGTAAGGGCCATCTCCTGATATTTTGCCATTTGCATAGGAAATATTTGCGTTACGAATATAGGCACTAGCAGAGAAGAAAGTTTCATCAAAGTGTGATGCGTAGGCCCCGTTTGTTGTTTCTAAATGTAAATAAACTTTTTCGTTCGAGAACGAATCAATATGTTGTTGAACTTTTTCTTTATCGATTAATTCCACGTAGCATCCTCCAGCACATTCTAGATTTTCAACCTAGTTAAGATTGCTTTTATTTGTATCCATTCTATTATATGCGAATGAAGCGCTGTGTTCAATTTAGACGGTTTTAGTGGATAGGAGGGGATTAAATGGAGATGGAAGTCTCTGTAATGATATAATAAACATTAACTGTACTGTAGTAGGAGGTTTATTTAATGCTAGACAAGATAATAAAGCAAGCAGAATTATTAATGAAAATACTTGACTACACTCGTGTAGGGGTTCTGGTGACAGATCCGGACCAAGAAGACAATCCGATTGTTTATATGAGTGAAGGTTTTACAAAAATGACTGGGTATTCGAAAGAAGAAGTATTAGGTTCGAATTGTCGTTTTTTGCAAGGAGAAGACACTGATAGAAAACAAATTAAATTGATTAAAGAAGCGATCAAAAATAAGGAGCCTGTTTTAGTAGAAATTCTGAATTATACAAAGGCTGGTCACCGATTTTGGAATGAATTAACTATTGATCCAGTATATTTAGAAGAAGAGGACAAGCTCTATTTCGTTGGTGTGCAGAGAGATATTACGAAACAAAAGCTTGCTGAACAAGAATATAAACAATCTGTCCAACAGATTCGATCGATCTCGACGCCTATTGTCCCGCTTATGGACGGTCTTGCTGTGTTGCCATTAGTTGGCGAAATGAATAAAGAACGGTTTGATCTAATGTTTGA
>BAXC01000166.1 GCA_001310375.1 Bacillus sp. JCM 19041
TGTGGCGGCTCGGTTTCTGTCAGCCACGCTGTGACACTAAACACGAGAAGCGCTATAATCGATTCGATTCGAAATGACCTCTGCTGCTCCTCAATTGATAACTTTGCACCCTTTCCACTCAAACTCAATAAATGACGAAATCCAAAGATAAGCAATGGAATAAAAAGAATATGCTTGATGAGCAACAATTGGCCATACGTTAGCATCCAGCTGTTCACATATTCTGGTGCGATTTCCCCCATCATAATAAAACCACTTGTAATGAGCAACAACAAACAAAAACCAGCCAAAGAAGAAAACCATTGATGGAATTTCTTCGGGTCTTTCAAAGATGAACCGTATAAACTTACCATAAATAACGGACCAATCCAAAAAGACATTGCGAACAGATGAATTCCATTTGATACAGTGCCTTGAATCCCAGTAATTGATGCACTATGGCTAGAAAAACTGATCGCGGCAATCAATACAAGGACCAAAACAATATTAATCCCTGCTGCTAAAGTCTTCTTCCTCTTCTCCATCAGTAAATGAATGAGCGTCATCATAAAAGAAGTACCAACAATGACAAGAAAGCTAGCGCCAATTATATGTTCATTCATTACTGTTAGAACTGCGTCGGCGTATGAAATTGAAAAGAAAGAAGCATACGTTACTGCTAAGCGTAACAGATAACCTAAAAATACGATGGGCACACTTAATATAAGCAACGTGACAGTGAGAGGAGTAGGTTGCTTGCTTACCCCTCTCTCCTTTGGCACAAGCTGAATAACAAATAGTCCTGCTAATAAAGCTAATAGTGTATAAAGCAATCCATTTAATACCGGTTCAATCATTTAGTAATTCCTCCCAAGGATATTCCACCCTATCATAGCAAAACTTTTACGCAATAGGGCGATTTATGCATAAAGACAAAAAAACGTAAAAAAAGCCGCCAGAATTGGCGGCCTATTTTATCCTTTTGGCGGAACATAATCGGGCTGCTGGTGCGATTTGTTCGCTACTTTCTTCCCGTTATTTCGGTCTGATTTTCGCGACTGTCTCCCTAAATCATCTGGAGTGAACTGTGCAAATTGTTTTTTTTGGCTCAAATAAATCCCTCCTTAGAGGTAGTTTGTCCACCTCATAAGGAATATTGCTAGCATTATTTTGGTAATGCATGCTTTTGTTCAAATCGTTCTTCTAATCGGTCTATTTCTTCACGATCTTGAGTTAATCGCTCCTTATTTTGTTTTTACTAACTCATCAAAAGGAAGTCTTCCTACTCGTCTCATTTATGTCACCTCAAGTTTTTTTATAATTAGTATTTCACGAATTGACAGTTTCTAAACCATCTTTCCGAATATTCTTGTTCTAAATCTTATTTTTATCACTATATATGGATTAATTATAGAAAAGTAGGTGATTACAATGAATAATGACAAGCTTACACAAGATGTTCAAAATCAATTAAACCGACCTTTAACAGATAAAGAACGTGAATTCCTTTTGTGGATCTGTGAAAAACACGAAGTGGAAAAATAAGGTTTCTGTTAGCTGTAATCCATTGAGTATGAACAACCTAACATGCATTTATAAAAAAACACCTTTAAGTACCTGATTAGGTTATTTAAAACCCATTCATAACTTAAAGGTGTTGTTATTTTTTGTACTATTTTTAAGTTAGCAAGAGGATAACAATCAATTATTTCTCATCATTATCTTTCTTGGACTTTTCCACGATCGATTCAAGTAATTTCACAATGTCTTCTCTGCTTAAATCCGTATCGGTGTTTTTGCTATTATGTTCTTGCTCTTTCGTTTCAAACTCTTCGTCAGCACGTTCTTCACCCTCACTTGAGTGCACCGTTTCGTTATAGTAAGGTAGCGTTTTTATCGCTCGATTGTTTTCATCAACTTCATAAAATTCTCCATCAATGGTTACATAACGTGGTCCTTTGTTTGAACGTGTTTCACGATCAAACAAACTATAAAGAACAGGTATGAACACTAAGGTTAACAACGTACTACTCACCAAACCTCCAATCACGGCAATCGCCATTGGCTGTTGTAACTCAGCCCCTTCCCCAAATCCAACAGCAATTGGAACCATACCAAGGATTGCGGTTGCTGATGTCATGATAATAGGCCTAGTACGCAATTGAACCGATTCAACTAATGCATCATATGTGCCTAACCCTTTTTTCTTTTGTTGATTTACAAAATCGAGCATGACAATACCGTTATTAACAACAACACCAACCAAGATAATTATCCCGATAAAAGTCGTTACTCCGATTGCTGTTTGTGTAACCGTCAACGCGATTGTGACACCAATTAAAACAAGTGGTACTGTCATTAGCATAATAAACGGTAGTTTAAACGACTCGAATTGTGCTGCCATAATTAAATAAATGAACACAATTGCGAGGATAAGCGCCAGAATCATACTCCCTATGGCGTCATCGAGAATTTCTTGTTCCCCGCCGAAGGAGAAAGTTGCACCTTCAGGAAGTTCTACTTCATCAACGACATTTTCAATGGCAATAGAAACGTCACTTAAAGCTGTCCCCGCTATATATCCAACCGTTATTTCAACAGCCTCTTCTTGATCCGCACGCTGGATCGTTGCCGGAGACTCTCCTTCTGTCACTTCCGCAACATCTACTAATGAAACTACAGCACCTTCTTGAGTAGCAATAGCCAAATTCTCAAGATCTTCTACTGTTTCTGTAAATGAGGAGTCTAACCCAACAGCAACTTCATAAATTTGTGAACTTTCATCCTCACTGCTAATCTGCACCGTCAGAGCCGTTTCTCCTCTAGTTGCTTGGCTCACTTGATTAGCAATTTCTGCAGGAGTTAACCCAGATTCTCTTGCTGTCTCTTGATCAACATCAATCACAATTTCTGGGATTTGATCTTCTATACTTAATTGCACTTCACGAATTATTGACTCGTTTAGCAGTTCTTCTTCAATCTCATTAGCTACATCATAAAGCTCATCACGATCTGAATACGCTATTGTAAATGGAACTGTATTTGCTTCTCCGCTCATTGCAGCTGTTTGTGTATAAGCCTCACTTCGGCGTCTTCATCTGCTCGTTCTAAATCACGTTCAATTGACTCCACAAATTCTGCTGCAGAAATCGTCCGATCCTCTAACGGGGTCATCGACACTGTAATTTGAGCCGTGTGCGCTTCTCCAGCTTCTCCTGGAGCCCCTCCGCTTGAACCAATAATGCTTACATAATCACTTACTTCTTGATAATCACTAAGCACATCTTCTATCTGTTCAACTGCTTCCGTTGTTCGAGTCAAACTTGTACCCGTTTCCATTTCAACATCAACTGTAAATGAACCTTGGTCACTTTCCGGAATTAATTCAACCCCCACAGTCGACAGACCAATTCCTCCAGCAACAAGTAAAGCAAGGGTTGTTGCAATTACCGTTTTCCGATGCCCTAATGACCAATGTGTCATTTTCTCAAGTGACTTCATTGTCTTTGTATTCCTACGCTGTTCTTCTGAACTCTCTCTAGGCGTCTTTAAGACCCGACTCGCAACCATTGGTACCACGGTAATAGCTACAAGGAGCGATGACAATAAACTGAACGAAACTGTTAGAGCGAGCTCTCTAAACAGGTTTCCGACAATGCCACTAATAAAGACAATTGGTAAAAATACAGAAATGGTCGTCAATGTGGATGCAACGATTGCCCCTAAAACCTCTTTGGTTCCTTCGGATGCCGCTTGCTTTGGCTCTTTTCCTTTTGCAAGATGCCGATAAATATTTTCAATTACAACGATAGCGTTATCAACGACAAGGCCAATTCCTAGTGCTAATCCGCCTAGCGTCATAATGTTTAAGCCAATATCTAAGAAGAACATAAAAGCGAATGTAACAATAACTGAAAATGGTATCGCTAAACCAATAATCAGTGGTGTTTTCAGATTACGAAGGAAAATAAACAGAATAACCATTGCAAGCAATCCACCTATTAACAAGGCTGTTGCTACACTTTGGATTGCGGCATTAATAAAGTCCCCTTCGTCATAAAGAGTGACAACATCTAAATCCTCAAACTCGCTATCACCTTGAAGCTCTTGTAAGCGCTCATTAACTGCATTAGATGTTTGCGTTGTATTCGCACTTGATTCTTGCATAATTGACAAACTAATCGCAGGCTCTTGGTTAGCACGCGTTAAACTTTGCTGATCTTCCGTTACAATATCAACAGAGCCTACATCATCAATTATTACTTCAGAGCCATTTTCTGGATCAACACCAACAACAAGTTCCCTAATTTCATCTAGGCTTGTTAATTCACTAATAACCCTGGTCGTTAAACTTAAATCATCTTGTTCCACAACGCCACCAGGCATTGAAATATTATGCGCTCGCAAAGCATTAACAACTGTTTCTTGCGAAAGGTTTCATCAACTAATGAGTCTTGATCTAGTTGAATCGATATGATTTCTGTTAAGCTACCTGATTCATTCACACTAGCTACACCCGGAACTTGAATGATTTCTTGTTCAAGTTCTAATACATCATCTTGAAAATCAGAAATCTCTCCATTTGATGTAACTGCTAACTGCATCATCGGGAACATAGATGGATCAAATTTCAGAAAACTCGGTTCCCCTGCATCGTCTGGCAAATCAATTTGCCTCAGAGCATTAATAATATCAAGTTCAACATCTTCAATCGAGCTGCTCCAGTCAAATTCCAGAACAATAATAGATGAACCTTCTGACGTATTAGAAGTCATATTTTCCAAACCAGATATGCTAGCCATTCGGTTTTCGATCGGAATGGTTACTCTGTCTTGGACTTCTTGTGGGTTTACATTTGGATAACTTGTCGCAATCGCAGCAACTGGCGGGTTAATTTCCGGCAAGAGTTGCAGTGGTAGCCGTGTAACAGATACGATCCCCATAATAATAAAGAAGATGATACCGACAATCGTAAACACAGGTCTACGAATCGAAAAATTTGTCATTAGATTTCCTCCACCATCTCTATCTTCCTTTTTTCTATTTTTCTATAAGCGCTATACACACTTTACACAAAATAAAACAGAAAAATCAAGCAAAAACGATTAGACCTCTAAACTATTCACTCACAATAAAAAAGTTTGCTTGAATGAAATCAAGCAAACCCTTAATCGATCGACCACTTAGACCGTTGCTAGTTTATCACGAAGAACCATTTGCAATATACCACCATGACGATAGTAATCAACATCAACATCACTGTCAAAACGAACAAGCACTTCAAACTCAGTTTTTGTTCCATCTTCAGCAACTGCTGTCACTTTTACATGGTCACGAGGCTTTACACTGTTATCAATCGCTACAGAAATAGTTTCTGTTCCTGTTAAACCAAGTGTCTCAGCGCCTTCTCCATCTTTAAATTGCAATGGCAGCACACCCATTAGAACTAAGTTCGAACGGTGAATACGCTCATAACTTTCAGCAATAACCGTTTTAATTCCAAGTAGGTTAGTTCCTTTTGCAGCCCAGTCACGAGATGATCCCATACCATAATCTTGTCCAGCAATTACTACAAGACCGGTGTTATCTTCCTTATACTTCATTGCTGCATCATAAATTGACATTACTTCACCTGTAGGCCAGTAAGTCGTAAATCCACCTTCTGTACCTGGCGCAACTTGATTGCGAATACGGATGTTCGCAAACGTTCCACGCATCATTACATCATGGTTTCCACGACGAGATCCGTAAGAGTTAAAGTCAGCAGGTTTAACACCTTTGTCCATTAAGAATTTCCCAGCAGGCGTGTTCTTCCCAATCGCTCCTGCAGGAGAAATGTGGTCAGTTGTTACAGAATCACCAAACTTACCAATTATACGTAAACCGCCAAGAGGTTTAACTTCCTCTGGATCTTTTGCTAAGCCTTCAAAGAATGGCGGATTGGCAATATAAGTAGACTCATCATCCCATTTATATAATGAATCATCCGTTGTATCAATTTGGTTCCAACGCTCATTGCTTGTAAAGACATCTGCATACTCACGACGGAACAATTCAGGCGTTACCGTTTTATCAACAATTGCACGTACTTCTTCAGTTGTTGGCCAAATATCTTTGAAATATACAGGTTTTCCATCTTTATTCGTTGAAATAGGATCAGTCAATAAATCGATATCAACAGTACCAGCTAGGGCATATGCCACAACCAAAGGCGGTGACGCTAGGTAGTTCGCTTTTACAAGTGGATGGATTCGCCCTTCAAAGTTACGATTACCAGACAGGACAGACGTAACAGTCAAATCATTGTCTGAAATAGCAGCTTCAATCTCATCTTCAAGTGGTCCCGAATTACCAATACACGTTGTACATCCGTATCCAACAAGATTAAACCTAGGTTTCTAGGTGAGGCATTAATCCAGAGTCATTTAAATATCCAGTAACAACTTTCGAACCAGGTGCAAGTGATGTTTTAACATACTCTGGCACTTCAAGCCCTAGCTCACCTGCTTTTTTCGCGACTAGACCTGCTGCTACAAGAACATAAGGATTAGAAGTGTTTGTACAACTAGTAATCGCTGCAATAGCAACTGAACCTGTTTTCATTGTTGTTTTACGTCCATCATTATAAGTTACATCAACCGTTTTATTAAATTCATTCTTAGTTAAACCAAGCCCTTGGTTACCAGCAGGTGAAACAACTGCTTCATTGAATGATTTTTTCATTTTTGGAAGTTCAATTAAATCTTGTGGACGTTTTGGACCAGAAAGATTTGCATGAATTTCAGATAAATCAACTTCAACGATATCTGTATATGTTGGATCTGGTGTCTCGCCAGGCACATACCATAGTCCATTTGCTTTGTTGTATTTTCGTACCAAGTCAATCTGCTCTTCAGAACGTCCTGTCAGGCGCAAGTAATTAAGCGCTTCTTCATCAACTGGGAAAAACCCACAAGTAGCACCATACTCTGGAGCCATATTTGAAATTGTCGCACGATCTGCAAGTGGCATATCGGCCAGTCCTGGGCCAAAGTATTCAACAAATTTACCTACAACATTTTTCTTTCGCAATACTTGCGTTACTTTTAAAGCGACATCAGTTGCAGTTGTACCACTTGGCATTGAACCCGTGAATTTCAGTCCAATCACTTCAGGTACAGGGAAATAAGAAGGTTGTCCAAGCATTCCTGCTTCAGCTTCAATACCACCTACTCCCCAACCTAAGACGCCAAGACCATTTATCATTGTCGTATGGGAATCTGTCCCAACGAGTGAATCTGGAAACGCAACCAAATGACCGTCTTGTTCAATCGCATGGACTACATTTGCAATGTATTCCAAGTTTACTTGGTGAACGATACCAGTCGCTGGAGGAACGGCATTATAGTTATCAAATGCTTTTTTCGCCCAGCTAAGAAATTCATACCGTTCGCCATTGCGTTCAAACTCACGGTTCATGTTATAAAGCAATGAATCATCAGTTCCAAACTTATCAACTTGTACTGAGTGGTCAATAACAAGATCGACTGGAATTTCAGGGTTAATTTGATCTGGATCTCCACCAAGATCAGCCATCGCTTTTCTAAGCGCAGCAAGATCCACAACCGCTGGAACCCCTGTAAAATCCTGAAGAATAACACGAGATGGTTTAAAAGGAACATCTATTTCTTTTTGTTCCTTTGTGCCCCATTTAGCGAGGTTTTCTACATGCTCTTTTTTTATTACATAGTCGTCAAATTGTCTTAATACGGATTCAAGCAACACCTTCACTGAATAT
>BAXC01000167.1 GCA_001310375.1 Bacillus sp. JCM 19041
ATGCTTGCTTCAAACTTCGGTTGGTTTTATCTTCTAGCCACATCTTTTTTTGTTTTACTTGCAGTTTATTTAGTGGTTGGTCCTTACGGAAAAATCAAACTAGGTAGACCAGACGAGGAGCCGGAGTATAGCTACTTTACGTGGTTTGCCTTTTTATTTACAGCTGGTATGGGAGTAGGACTTGTGTTCTTTGCTATTTCTGAACCTTTATCACATATGTACGATCCTCCTTCAGCTGAACCTGGATCGATGGCAGCGATAGAAGAATCACTTAGGT
Source organism: Bacillus sp. JCM 19041 (assembly GCA_001310375.1). Lineage (GTDB taxonomy): Bacteria > Bacillota > Bacilli > Bacillales > Bacillaceae_D > Shouchella. The sequence continues at coordinate 278 of BAXC01000167.1, forward strand.
ACACGATTTTCCATTGGGGATTTCATCCTTGGGCTACTTACTCGGTAGTTGCTCTCGCTTTAGCTTATTTTAAATTTAGACATAACGCTCCTGCACTAATCAGTTCGGCTTTTACTCCAATTCTCGGAGATCGAACGAGAGGGCCAATTGGAATTGGCATAGATGTTTTGGCTGTGTTTGCTACCGTTTTTGGAATCGCGACTTCACTAGGGTTGGGTGCTTCGCAAATTACTGCTGGATTAAGTTATAATTTCGCATCGATCAGTAACACGACGATGACTCAACTCATTGTTATCGGGGTCATAACATTAATATTCATTGGTTCGGCTATATCAGGAGTCGATCGCGGTATTCGTTTTTTGAGTTGGGGAAATATCGTCATCGCTATTGTTTTAATGGCATTTGTCTTTTTACTAGGGTCATCTGTAGAAATGATTGAAACGTTTATGAGTATGATGGGAAGTTATCTACAGAATTTACCTGAAATGACGTTAGATATGCATACATTTACAGACAATCGAGAATTTCTAGATGGTTGGACTTTGTTCTATTGGGCCTGGTGGATTGGTTGGTCTCCGTTTGTAGGTGCATTTATTGCGCGGGTTTCAAGAGGAAGAACAATACGTGAATTTGTACTTGGAGTCACCATCATTCCTGTTTTATTTAGCGCAATTTGGTTTGCTATCTTTGGCGTTGCAGGGATGGAAATGGATCAAATGCAAGACGGAACACTTTTCCAGTTGATTCAATCAACAGGGGAAGAGTTTGCGCTATTTGCTTTCATAGAGTCTCTTCCGATGAGTACGATTGTGATGATCGTTGCAATCCTATTAATTTCATCCTTTTTTATTACTTCCGCTGATGCAGCGACGTTTGTGTTAGCCATGCTAACAACCGGGGGGCGTTTAAATCCAGTTGCAAGCGTCAAAGTGATTTGGGGAATTGTGCTTGCTGGGACAGCATCTGTTTTACTTTTATCAGGGGGCTTAAGGGCTTTAGAAATGGCGATGCTTATTGCTGCGTTTCCATTTGGCATTCTGATGATTATTATGGCATTTTCTCTTCTGAAAGCACTTCGTAGTGAAAGCAACATCTTAAGAATGGAACGAAAACAAAAAGAAGCAGATCCAGAATTCCAAAAGAAATCTAGCTTGCGCTTGAAAGAACTGAGAAAGCGATTCGGAAAATCGGTCGCTAAAAACCAAGAACCTGAAAGAACGGACGACCCATAACGATTACGAATGGAAGTCAGACGGACCTAAACTAAATAAGATAGGGGTTTTTAGAATGTTAATAGCTGTTGTATTATCGGTCCTAGCATTTCTCGTTCTCTTATTCAATGCGGGTGTGTCAATTAGCTCTACGACAGGGGCCATTATTATCGCCTTCATTGTTTATTTTATTAGTGTAAAGCTTATAAAGGAAAGACGAGAATAAACTCCGTTTTTCAAATGCTCCTAGTTCCGGTCGTCAGGTAAGGAGAGGTCATGGTTAATAGAGAGTTAAAATCTATAAATCTCGTACTATCTATTTAGGGGGTGAGTCTGTTGAATTTTTCTAGATTGGTTTTGCCGGGTATTACAATGATTGCCGTTACTTATGGATTAGCAAGGTTCAGTTACGGCTTGTTGCTTCCTAGTATGAATAATGATCTAGAGATGTCATCTGTTGTATCTGGTACAATCTCATCTCTATTTTATCTTTCTTATTGTATTGCAATTGTTATTTCAATGATCTATACCCCCAAAAAAGGTCCCCGAAATATGATAGTAGCTGCAGGGATATCTGCTTTTATAGGTTTATTCATCATGGCCATCTCTCCAAATGTGTGGGTTTTAGGAGTTGGCGTCTTATTTTCAGGTGCTAGTACTGGATTAGCGTCTCCGCCGTTTGGAGCAGCTATATCGTTTTGGATTGAACAGAAAAAACAAGGAAAAGCGAATACTTGGGTAAATTCTGGTACTAGCATAGGGATTGTATTGACTGGGGCGGGAGCATTCATTCTTGCTTCTGAATGGAGATTAACGTATTTTATATATGCGTTAATCGCACTTCTTGCAGTAATATGGAATTGGCAAGTGCTCCCTAAAACGAGACCTCAACCTAGAGTAACATCAAAAAAGAGAAGTTTTTCTTTGAGAGGGATAGAACGTATACTACCTTTAATTATTTGCTCGATTAGTCTTGGTATTTCCACCGCTGCATTTTGGACATTTTCCATTGATTTCATTGAATCAACAGGCTCTTATAGTGACTGGAGTTTGTCTATGTTCTGGATAACGATAGGTATCTTTGGGATATTAGGCGGTTTCTCTGGTATGTGCATTGATCGTTTTGGTCTTCCGCTCACGTATAGATGGACTAGTATTGCTATAGGACTTTCATCAATATTAGTAGCGGTATTTCCAGAGCATCGGGTGATTGCATTCTCTTCAGCTGCTTTATTTGGAATTTCATACATCTTAATTACCGGCCTACTGATGGTTTGGGGGATACGAGTATTTGTTACAAATGCTTCTTTAGGAATTGGTACACCCTTTCTATTACTTGCAGTGGGTCAAGTAATTGGGTCATTATTTGCTGGCATGCTGATCGACGGTTTAGGTTTCTCTACCACATTTGTTATTTACGGGTTATTTGGTTTCTTTGCAATGGTTTTAGGACCTAAGAAGATAAAGGAGTAATCATAAACGCTGTATAGGTGCATTTAGTGGAACACAGATGACATGAACAAGTTCGTAAGGGGAAAAGGTGTGTCATTGAGCTTCAAGAGAATTTCAAAGATGAAGAAAGGAAGCGGCCAAACAGGCAACGCTTCTTTTTTTGTTGATGATACCTTCTAAAGCAGCTCTACATCTAAAGGCTGAAGGAAGATACATCCTTTGCTGCTTCTGGCAATAAATCGCTTAGTGATAAAGTGAAGCTAGCGAGAACATAGAGGGTGGGAGAGAAGATGATTGTCGTACAGCAAAGAATAGCTCGTCCGATACGAATACAATGGGGTTTACAGATGAGCAATCGATCAAGAGAGCTGAAGCATAACAAAAGGATTGTTGCCAATAAAAGAGGTGTAGTCTAATGACTACATCAGTAATAAAAGATCGTCGCTTGCTCTTATTGATTTCGGCAAATTTAGCTGCATCGATTGGAATGGGGATTCTAAGTCTTGGTGTGGCTTGGTTGCTAGTAGATCGAGATCAGGGGGAGAAGCTTCTTGGACTTGTGATGGTCGTGACGACGATGATGCTCTTTGTTGGCGCACCGTATATTGGTAGCCTCATCGATCGCTTTCGCGAAAACGTCTTTTTCAATTCAATCAATTACTTATCTTTTTTATTGTTCTTCCAATTGCGCTTTACGGTTACGTGAATCAATCGCTTCTAACATGGCAATTGGTGGTTCTTTATGTCGGATCCGTTCTTTATTACGGTGTGCACTTTCCGACAATCCTGGCGTTTGTGCAAGAAATCTTTGAACGTGGTGCTCATAATCGCCTTAACGGTATTTTAGAAGTACAATCACAAGCGGCAAGCATGATTGCTGGTGGGGTTGCGGGCATCTTGTTTCAATTGATTGATCCTGCGCGCGTCTTGCTTTTTGTTGCACTTAGTAGCTTGGTTAGCTTTGCGCTCATATCAATGCTCTCATATAAGCCACGACCGCGGATAGCGAAGCGAACCGTGAAAGCAGAGGGAACATTTATAGGTGTCCATTTTATTAAAAGAAACGTGAGGGTTTGCTTAAGTATTTTTGTATTAACGATTCCTTTTCTTACACTGATGATCGGCAACTATTTGCGCCCTATTTTTATCAATAGTACGCTTCAGGCAGATGCTTCGATTTATGGATTTACCAACATGCTTTATTCATTAGGAGCGGTTGCTGCTGGGGTTTTGATTCCGATCATGTATGCTCGTTACGGGGCATGGGTGGCTGCGGTCTCTTCCGTTGCACTGTATACGATCTCGTTACTCCTGGTTGCGGCAATTCCAGTGATCGGTTTGTTTCTGATGATGCAAATTCTTCACGGTGTTGGCAATGCGGGAAGCAGGATTTGTAAGCAGAACATTATGATGGCGGTTATCCCAAATGCGTATATGGGTAGAGTGAATGGCATCTTTGAAGCAGTGGGGACGGGTATTCGTCTTCTATTACTCTTGTTATTTACCTATTCTCTGGACTGGATCGGTGTTCCATTTGCATTTCTCATCACTGGGTTTATCTCTTTAATGGGACTGCTGTTTCTTTTAAGGGGGCGAAAGGTGTTGATGTTGGAGACAGGTGGACGAGAAGAACCGATTTCATTGAAGGTGAAGTCGTCGTGAGCGCATGATCGTACGCCCAAAGATTACACTCTAAGCAAAAACAATTCAAGGGCAAGGCAGTTAGAATCATCTAACTGCTTTTATTGATTAGCTAGTATTGATACATTAGGATTAAGAATAATTAAAGGGAAAATCTTGTTACAAATAGTGGGATTTATTGGTTTTTTATGTATAGGAATCGCTCTAGCATGGCAGATTTATCTCATTGTGTATTCGTTTATAGGGCGGTTATAAGTGAAAGGAAAATTGGTGCTCTTTCTTTGTTCACCAAAGTATCCTCGTCCCATGTAATTCAGTCGCTCCGGTGGCTGTATGAATGTAGTCCGCATTGCTTGATGTAATCCCGCCTCCAGGCATAATGATCATTCGCCCGTCACTATAGGCGATACAGCGACGAATAAACTCGACATTTTCGAGAATGTCTTTGTTTGGACCATGCATTAAGACGCGGTTTACACCAAGTTTAATGAGGATGTCCAACGTTTGAAAAGGATCTTCTGCCACATCAAAGGCCATATGAAACGTCGCTTCGAGTCCTTTAGCGGCTGCCAACATGCGCGCCATAGCCTCTTCATCCACATACCCCTTTTCCGTTAAACAACCAAGCACAACACCATCAAAGCCTAACTCTTTTAAAATGTGAATATCGCTTTCCATGATTGCTAATTCTTCCTTTGTATAAATGAAGTTGCCTCCGCGTGGACGAACAATGCCCATTAGCTGAACCGATGCACCTTTGCATTTCTTTGCAGCCTGCCTGGCGACGCCATAACTGACAGTCGTCCCGCCAACGGCTAAATTGTCACAGAGTTCAATGCGGTCTGCGCCAGCGGCTATTGCTTTTTCTAGAAAGGTTATATTCTCTAAACAGACTTCTCGCAGAAAAGAGTTCATTGTCGTTCTCCTTATCAATAATTTTAGTAAAACAAGCTACGCTTTTAATCAAATAAAACGATTCTTCTTCTTAGTTTAACAAATAGTTCTATACAAATGGGGAGGGAGTTGTGTGATTAAAATGTATTCCTTTTTCTGGAAGTTTGTATTGGAGCATCAAAGGGAAATGACACGAATCGAATACTTAGAAGAATTCTTTCATAGGGAGACAATCAATGATACGTAAGAATCGTTTTTTTCGACTGAACATGTTTGCGAAATGGGCTGCTTTTTCGTTTGGAGTATTCATCAGTATGATTGTGCTCGTATTGGCTGGCAGTACTTTATTTGAAGGGACAGGAAATGATCTCGTTCAGCTTGGAACAATGTCTTGGGCTGTGATCGGTCCACACCTCGTTCTTGGTAGTGGCGTGGCGGTCGTGCTTACGTTTGTCTGTTTCAAGAAGATCCGTCGTTCATTGGCTTATACAGCAATCGGTCTGTCGATTGCTGCCTTGTTGTCGTCGGCTTGGATTACGGGCTCGATATTACAGACAACACAGGATGATGGTGGGACGATTAACCCGTTTGCTACTCTCATGCCAACTAGTACAGAGCCGATCGAGCCCGATCGGACCGAGACATACAAAGTAGCTGACGATCAAGAACTTGAGGCACTCGTGTATGAACCAGCTACGGACACGGATGATGCGCCGGTCATGATGTATATCCATGGAGGTGGATGGGTTTCTGGAGAACCGGCTAATTGGGGCTCCAATGCACGGTGGTATGCCGAGCAAGGGTGGTTAGTTGTAGGCATTGAATACCGATTGGCAACAGCAGAGAACGCGACATGGAATAAGGCACCAGGTGATGTTGCTTGTGGGTTAGCATGGACTACGGCAAATGCCTCTAAATGGGGCGGCGACAGCGAGCAATTGGTTGTTATCGGCGATTCATCAGGTGGAAATCTTGCGGTAAATCTTGCTTGGTCTGTGGCGCTTGACCATGCGTCATCAGAATGCGCAGATCATGGACCTGCACCAGAACCACAAGCTGTTGTCGCCAGCTATCCTATCGTTAACCCGAGTTATACGTATAAGCATGGCAATGAAATGCAAGGTCTGAATCCGCAGGAATTTATGGAAGCTATATTGGTGGTGCGCCCGAACAGCACCCAGACCGAATCGCTGCAATTGATTCGATTGAATATGCTTCTCCCTCGGCACCACCAACGCTCATTATGGCGGCCGATGAAGATGACATCGTTCCAGCACAAGGGGTATATGAGGTTGTGGAAGAAGCACAGAAGCAGGGAGTCGATCTAACACGTAAGAAATTCCCATTTACTCACCATGGATTTGACTCCTATCCAGGGAGTCTAGGTAACTTGGTCTCAAGGGCAGTTGTCGTTGACTATCTGGAAAGCCTGGGACTTAGCCCAGGCTAGACGGAATAAAAGGAAACAACCGACGCATAAGGATCATCCAGTGGAAAAATCATTCACCTCTGGTTTAATGGATGAAAGAGTAAGTCTACTTGTAACTGAAATCAGAAGACGGATTAGAAGATTGTTCGCAAAAGCAGAATGGGAGAACGATGACTTGTGCTATCATGATAAAGAAAAGTGATTGCGCTAAGGAGGCACGACATGTATATTCCAAAGCATTTCAAAATGGATGATGAACAAAAGATGTATGACCTGATTGAGAAACACGGCTTTGCAATGCTGATGGCTCAACATCAAGGTTACCCGAATGCAACTCACTTACCACTACTCTTGGATAAAGACAATGGGTATTTATATGGTCACTTTGCACGGTCGAATGAGCAGTGGCAAGATATCGGAAATCAAGAGGTACTTGCCGTTTTCCAAGGACCCCATTGCTATATCTCTCCTTCTTGGTATGAAACGAATCGAGCGGTGCCGACGTGGAATTATGTCGCTGTACACGTATATGGCCAAGTTGAATTAGTAGAGAGTGATGAGTTGATGACTTCTTTACGAAATCTCGTGTTGAAATATGAACAGCCAACGAGTGCGTATCGATTTGACGAAGTTGACTCTCGATTTCTGGAGGGAATGGCAAAGGGCGTTGTTGGCTTTAAAATTCGAATGAGCAGAATGGAAGCCAAGGCGAAGTTAAGTCAGAACCACTCAGAAGAACGAAAAAATCGCGTGATCGAACAGTTGGAACAATCAGACAATCAAAATGAGCAACAAATTGCAGCTTTAATGAAAGAAGAAGGAATGAGATAAG
>BAXC01000168.1 GCA_001310375.1 Bacillus sp. JCM 19041
GTTAAAGGTTGACCAATGTACAAAATGTTTGGGTTCACATTAGGGTTTGCGCGGGCAATCGTTGAAAGTGGAAGACGGAAGTCTGCGGCGATCGACCATAATGTTTCTCCGGGTTTAACTAGATGTTGATACATCGCTATTCCTCCAGTCGATTCGTTTTTATCATTTTATGAGGTGGCTAGCTGATTGATTCAACAGATATTAAGAAAGACAGCAATAGAATGAAGGAAAAGGCGACCATCAATACGACAATTTCTAAGGTCATGTCAAATGGTTTTTCCAGTGCTTCATACCTATGCAGCTCCGTTATTTCCGCTATGGCTAATCTCTTAATGGCTGGAGCTTTCCGCGACAGTTGCCATTTCAGGAAGGTTTCAATACCGTTAGCTAGACTCGAGCTAATCATGTTTGGAGAAAGTATAGAAGAGGTATAGCTTTTATAGAGACAGACACAGTTTAAAGAAATCAGGCGAATAATTAACGAGGAAGCGAGGCGAATAATATGAAGAAAGCATTTTCATATATGGGCATCAGTGTGGCATTTGTTGTTCCTTTATTGTTCATTCAAACGCATGTTAATCAAGCTGAAAACAAGCAAACTGGACAAAGTGTTGCTTTAGCAGCAGAAACCTCTTTAAGTGAAGAAGAAGCAACAGAAATAGCTCATTCGCTTTACGGAGAACTTGATTATTTGCTTATGACAACGGCAGATGAGCAAGGATGGTGGGGATCGGAATCAGCAAACCTAGCACTAATTGAAGAAGAGCTTTCAACAGTCGTAAATGAGCGCATGTATGAGTTAATTGAACACAACCTTGATTACATATTCTGTGCCTGCGATTCAAGTGTATGGGTACCAATGGAAGAAACGAACCGTTTTCAAGTGCTTGACTATACCGAGAATGAAATTCGTGCTTCTTTCTACCAGTTTCCATCCGCAATGGTGGCAACTGGAACAACGTACTTGACGTTCGCAAAAGAAGATGGAACGTGGAAATTGAGTGAAATGGATTGGAATAATGAACCAGTTGATGTCACGAAGGAAGAGCTTGAAGTTCATCTTGAACGAATCTATCCTGGTCAAGAGACAACGATTTATGAACATAGTGCCAATAATGAAAAGGTGTATCTCTATCAAGTTGAGGGTAGGGAATGGGAAGCGATTCGAGCAGCAACTGGCGATCAGGTATTCGACATTCCAGATGATTGGTTAGCTGAAGTAGCTTAATAAAAAAGCGTTTCGTCACTAGACGAAACGCTTTTTTACATCTATTCAAGTCTTCCTTTTAAGATGGATGTGATGATGTGTTTAGAGTCCCACTGCCCGTATGAGAAAGTAGTAATCGGGTATTTGCGCGGGAATAGTTGACCTTGAATTTCTTTTACTGATAATCCTTTCTGATTTAAATCACGGACATTAGCGGCTGTTTCTTGCAAGTAATGGAGTTTATCTTCTAAATGCTTTCGTCCATTAGGCAAATAACCTGCATGGCAGCAAAATACTTCTTCAAAATCATGTTTAAGCACAGTTTTTAGGGATTTAATGATTTGCGGAATCGACTCGCTCTCCATTGTCACTTTTGTTTTTGTTTGCACATAGAGGTCACCGGAAAACAGTTGACCAGTTGTTTTGTTTAATAAGGCTGTATGGTCGTTGGAATGACCAGGAGTGAAAATACTAATCCAACTACAGTTACGCGAGTTAAATGTGGTTGGCATCGGGACGGGTGTGAATGCTTTGCGTTTTCCCCAGTAAAGCAGCCGGTAGAGTGGATATTTACCGTCTTTCCGTGCTTCTGTGAGGGAGCGTTTATTTAAATAAATGGGCACCTGAAGTTCACGCTCAAACCAATCGGCACAACCCGTGTGGTCTTCATGAATATGGGTGCAATAAAGTGCGTCGATAATCTGCTCTTTCCAGAAATCAAGGAGCAATGGCTTTAATGATTTGCCGCCAGCATCAATGACAATACCATCAGTTGCAAAGCTATGGACATTTAATTGTACTTTTTGAAAACGAATAATGCCATTGGCCATATGGACCCCAGCCGCTGATGTGCGTGTTACCGTTTTTTTGAAGATCACCAGGAACCCTCCGCTCTGTTTAATGAATGAATAGCCATTCATTATGGTTGGATCTATTATATCCTAATAGTACCGATGGAGCAATGAGGGAGTTAGGAAGAGTTGCTAATGATAAATGAAGATCATGATCGTGCGCTTGAGTAGTTAAACACTCATTGGAAGGCTGCTGTGTTTACAAGCGCTAAGATATCAAACCTTAAATATAAGCAAAGGTCCATTTCAATCAGAAATTGCTTCTCACCGATTGACTCTCTATACTAATTATAGGACATGACTTGTAAAGAGAGGGAATGGCATTGGCGACGATAAAGGACATAGCTGAAAAGGCTGGCGTCTCTATTACGACTGTATCCCGTGTGTTAAAGCAAGATCCAACCTTGTCTGTAACACAGGAAACACGGGAACGAGTCTATGATACGGCTCAATCATTGGGATATACAAAAAAATCATTTAAACATTCATTGAAGAAAATTGCTTTTTTATACTGGATAACGGCTAAAGAGGACCTTGAAGATGTCTATTTTCAAATGGTGAAAAAAGCAGTAGAACAACAGGCAATCGATAGACAACTTGATTTAACTACGTACGCTTATGATCAAGGAATTAAATCAATTGACCCCCAGACAAAAGGAGTCATTTGTATCGGGCGTTTTAGTAAGAGAGAGTTGGACCATATGCGTACCATTACAAATGATATTGTATTTATCGATACATCACCTGATGAAGATCATTTTGATTCAGTCAGACCTCATTTGCGCAGAATGATTGAACGTATGATCGATTATTTTAACGGCAATGGACATACGGCAATTGGGTATATCGGTGGAGATGATATCGATCCCGATGGCGGTGGATACATTCAGGATCGAAGAGAACAGGCTTTTCGAAATTACATGCAAAGAAAAAGGTTGCTGAATGAACAATTCATTTTTACAGGTAAGGAGTATGCGGTGAGTGAAGGATATTCGCTGATGAAACAGGCGATTTCATTAGGCAGTCAGATGCCAACGGCTTTTTGCGTAGCTAGTGATTCCCTTGCCGTTGGCTGTTTGCAGGCACTGAATGAAGAACGTATTCTGCTACCGGAAAGGGTGAGCATCTTTAGTATCAATGATGCGAGTATCGCTCAATATATTTCGCCTCCGCTTACAACGTTCCGAATAGACATAAAGCTGTTATGCCAGACGGCCGTTGATTTATTGTTGGAACGTTTTGTGGATCAACGTAACTCATCAAAAACGGTTTTATTATCGTGTGAGCCGGTATTTCGAAAAAGTACGAAATAAAGAGTCCCTTCAAGGGGCTTATTTTTGTTGGTAAAAATATTTACTATAATAAAGTAAAAAATGTAGTTTACTTTTTTATCTAACCTTGCTATTTTTAAAAGAAAGCGTTTACTAAAAAGATTTGGGGGATTGGACATGAAAAAAATATTGCAAATAGGACTTATTAGTGGAATTGCTTTAACTGTCGCAGCGTGTGGACCTCAAGATGATGGGAATACAGGGGAGTCAGCAAATAGTCAAGAAACAGATAAATTAGTGATTTGGGAAGATGCTGAAAAGGCAGTAGGGATTGCTGAAGCGGTTGCTGAATTTGAAGAATTACATGGGATTGAAATAGAAGTAATAGAAAAAGAGTACGCTGGTCAAATTGAAGATCTCCGTCTAGATGGACCAGCAGGTTCTGGTCCAGATGTATTAACAATCCCCCACGATCAAATAGGGACTGCTGTTATTGAAGGATTGTTGACTCCTCTGGAGACGGGTGATGATGTTTCAGGTCGATTTACTGAAGAATCACTTCTTTCGCAAACTGTTGATGGCACATTGTATGGTTTGCCAAAAGCAGTAGAAACCACAATCCTTTTTTACAATAAAGATCTTGTGGATGACGTACCAGTTTCACTCGAAGAATGGTATGAGTTGTCAAAAGAGCGAGTAGAAGATGGTGAATATGGTTTTGTGGCAAAGTGGGATGAAATTTATTATGCAATGAGCGTTTTAGGTGGAGAAGGAGGATACATCTTCCCTCAAAGTGAGGATGGTCAGTATGACGTGACAGATATTGGTCTGGCAAATGACGGTGCCGTCTCTGGTGGAGAGTATATACAAACGTTTTTTGAGGAAGAACTTTTCCCGTCTGGTATTGTTGGTGAACAAGGCATTAACGTGTTAGACACACTGTTCACAGAAGGAAGAGCGGCAGCTGTTATTTCAGGTCCTTGGTCTTTTGAACCGTATGCTAGAGCTGGAGTTGATTACGGCGTTGCTCCATTGCCGACATTGCCAGGTGGAGAGCCAATGAATTCATTCCTTAATGTAAAAAGTTATAACGTTTCTTCGTATTCTCAAAACCAAGAGCTAGCGCAAGAATTTGTTGAATTTTTAACAAATGAAGAAAATTCATTAGCTCGTTTCGAGGAGACGGGAGAAATTCCGCCACTCACTGCACTTGCAGATGAACCAGCAATTGCGGACGATGAGCATGCTGCTGCAGTATCTGAACAAAGTCTACATGCTACTATGACACCGAATATTGCTGAAATGTCAGAGGTTTGGACACCGGTTGATAATGCATTAGGTTTAATTGCTACAGGACGATCTGACGTGAGGGAGGCGTTGGAAGAGGCAGTGAGTACAATAGCTTCACAAATTGCTGCGAACCATAGTGGAAATTAAAGCATACGCTCAATTGATGAAAAGAAGGTGAAGCAAGTGAAACTCGAAGAACGTGTTCATAAAAAACCTGCAACCAACCATCGGTTGGTTGCAGGCTTGCTTTCAATCATTCCAGGTCTTGGTCAGATATACAATAAGCAGCTTGCTAAAGGGACCGTTTTTTTGCTTTTCGGAGCTGCTTTTCTTTTTGTTTTTAAAGACTTATTTAATATGGGTTTTTGGGGCTTAGCTACACTTGGCGTACAAACGCCTAGAGATAACTCGGTCTTTCTGCTAGCAGAAGGGATTATTGCTGTCATCGTCGCTGTTTTTGGTATCACCTTTTATTATTTTATGATACGTGATGCTGTGAAAAATGGTCGCCGTCGAGATTTGGGCTTAGAACTAAATTCAATTCGTAAGCAATATCATCAACTATTAGATTCTAGTTTTCCATACTTGATGAGTTCTCCTGCTTTCTTTTTATTAATTTTCACTGTTCTTTTTCCAATCTTGTTTAGTTTTGCGATTGCATTTACGAACTATGATTTATACCACTCGCCTCCTGCAAATCTTTTTGATTGGGTTGGTTTTCAGAATTTCATTAATATCTTTTCCGTTGATATATGGCGGTCGACTTTTTTTTGATGTGCTTGGATGGACAGTCATTTGGACACTAGTAGCTACGACGCTACAATGTGCTCTTGGGATCTTTTTAGCCATCTTATTAAACCAACGTGATATAAAGGGAAAATCGTTTTTTAGAACGTTTTTTATCCTGCCCTGGGCGGTGCCAGGGTTTGTGACAATTCTTGTTTTTGCTGGATTGTTTAATGATTCTTTTGGCGCGATAAATAATGACATTCTTGCTTTCTTTGGCATAAATGGGTTGCCATGGCTAAATGATCCTTTCTGGAGTCGAATTGCATTAATCGGTATGCAGATGTGGCTTGGCTTTCCGTTTATTTTTATTATGACAACAGGAGTATTACAAGCTATTCCAGAGGATTTATACGAGGCAGCAACGATTGATGGAGCTGGTTTTATGCAAAAATTCCGTCTGATCACGTTGCCACTTGTCCTTTATTCCATAGCACCAATTCTAATCACGCAATATACGTTTAACTTCAATAACTTTAATATCATTTATCTGTTTAATGGTGGAGGTCCACCAGTTCCTGGATCTACCGCAGGGGGAACCGATATTCTTGTCTCGTGGATTTATAAACTTACGATGCAATCGTCGCAGTATTCGTTAGCCGCAGCTATTACAATATTGCTTTCTCTATTCGTTATTGGAATTGCATTATGGCAGTTTAAGCGGACAAATTCCTTCAAAGAGGAGGATATGATGTGATGACAATTCACTCGAAAAGACGAATCCGATTATTTGTGACATACATGATTCTATTTTTTGTTGTTATGTTGATTGCATATCCACTCCTTTGGACGATAGGAGCTTCGTTTAATCCAGGCAATAGTTTAATGAGCACATCGATCATCCCAGAGAACCCCTCCTTCACACATTACATGAATTTGTTAGGTGAAGGATCGCATCCATATGTGCAGTGGTATATGAATTCCATGAAAATAAGCTTGATTACGATGGCAATTACGTTAGTGTTAGTTAGTTTTTCTGGCTATGCTTTCTCCCGTTTTCGTTTTAAAGGAAGGAAAAATGGCTTAATTCTATTTTTATTGTTACAGATGATTCCCCAATTCTCGGCGCTAATTGCTATCTTTGTTCTTGCGCAAATGCTAGGACTCATTAACAGCCATTGGGCACTGATTTTGATTTATGCCGGTGGAGCCATACCGATGAACACGTATTTGCTAAAGGGTTATCTTGATTCGATTCCTCGTGATCTAGATGAATCAGCACGCATGGATGGAGCTAGCCACTTTCGAATTTATGCCCAAATTATTATGCCGCTTGCTAAACCGATTCTCGCAGTTGTTGCGATTAATTCATTTACTGGACCGCTTGGAGATTTCATTTTAGCAAGTGTAATTGTTAGGTCTCCGGAAATGTATACACTGCCAATTGGTTTATATAATCTTGTATCAAATCCTATGGGTGCAAGTTACACAATGTTTGCAGCAGGTGCATTGCTCATATCTATCCCGGTTGCGTTGTTGTTTTTACTTTTGCAAAAACAATTTGTATCCGGTTTAACACAAGGTGGTGTCAAAGGATGAGGAAAAGACTTTTTGTAAGCATTTTAATAACGATAGCCATTCTTTTTGGGGGGAGCGAAGTCATGAAAGCAAACGTAGTCATTGAACCTATATCCGACTTGTCAGAGGAATTTATAAAAGGAGCAGATATATCGATGCTTCCAGAAATTGAAGAGAGTGGTGGACGCTACTTCAACGAAGGGAATGAAGTTGACCCGCTCGTATTATTAAAAGAAAAAGGCGTCAATTCTGTTCGAATACGTGTGTGGGTTGACCCATATGACGAGTTTGGAAATGCTTATGGTGGCGGTACAGTTGATGAAAACCGGGCGATTGAATTAGCCAAAAGAGCTGATTCTTTAGGATTCTCACTTCTAATAGATTTCCATTACAGTGATTTTTGGACGGACCCAGGCAAACAATTTAAGCCAAAAAGCTGGGAGACCTATAACCATGAGCAGTTAAAACAAGCAATTTATAACCATACAACATGTGTTTTAACACGTTTGAAAGCGGAGGGGATAACACCTGAAATGGTGCAAGTCGGAAACGAAATCAATTCAGGCATACTCTGGCCAGACGGGAAAAGCTGGGGTGAAGGCGGAGGAGAATTTGACCGCCTAGCTGACTTTTTGAATGCAGGGCTTCAGGCTGTTAGAGATAGTGATCCTTCTATTCAAACGATGCTTCATTTGGCAGAGGGGGGCGACCTTGAGATGGTACGGTGGTGGATGGAGGAAATAGCTCTAAGGGGAGTCGAATTCGATGTGATGGGTCTGTCTTAT
>BAXC01000169.1 GCA_001310375.1 Bacillus sp. JCM 19041
TTGTTTTTTTGTTTTGCTTAAATGAGCGACTGTTGTTTCTGCAGCAGCTGGAGCCATTGCTGCACCTAATTGATTCGCATTCAATAAACCTAAATCAATCACCCTACAATTGTCGCTTCAGTTACTTGGATTTGGGACTTTTTCTTGGCCAATAATACTGATCCAGCGCCTGTGACTGTCAATTGGGCGCTTTCACTTTTTTGAACTGCAAATTCAGTTGGATACCGAAACTGCTTTTCACATACACCATAATGGCTACTTGCAGCAGTCAATACATGATCAGCTAAAAGACCATTAACCCAAATGCTTCCTAGAATTAATGCTTCAACCGCAGTTGCGCAAGCAGAATACGTTCCTATGTACGGTAATTGCAAATCTCTTGCTACATAGCTTGATACGGTTGTTTGATTGTTTAAATCCCCGGCAATAAATAAATCGATTGAGTCAAGCGATTTATGCCTTTTCTTTAAACATTGGTTTATAGCCGTTTTCATTAATGTCCGTTCTGCTAATTCCCAGCTTTTCTCTCCACACCTTAAATCGTCATAAACGTAATCAAAAGAACCTTTTAACGGTCCAGCTCCTTCTTTAGGTCCAACCGCCGTTCCACTTGATTGAATATAAACCGGGTTTGAGAAAATCATCGTGCGATGGGTAAAACCCATGCTTATCTCCCCTTTTCATTGAAGCAACATTTGAATAAGCAACCGTGAAAAACTAACGATATACGCTGCCGCTATACCTATCATTAAAATTGGGCCAACAAGACGGAATAAATTGACGCCGATGCCAGAAAGCAACCCTTCTGTTTGATGTTCCAACGCCGTCGAGGTCATTGCGTTAGCGAAACCACTGATAGGTACAATTAAACCAGCGCCAAACAATTGTGCCCCTTTTTTGAAAATGCCTATTCCTGTCGATAGTGCTGTTAAGCCAATTAATGTAACGAGCATATAGCTCGTAGCTGTTTGGTCCGTCAACTGAAAAAAGGCATGGTAAATATTAAAGATTATTTGGCCAAATAAACAGATTGTCCCACCAGAAATAAACGCAAGGAGTCCATGTTTTATTATTCTCTTCTTAGGTTGAAACAGTAAAATATTCTCTTTGTATTCCTCTGGCTTCATTTCTTTTACCATGTAAAACCTCCATACTTTAATCTTTTGTTGTAGTATGCAACATTTGATTATGTTCATTCGTTCAACAACAAAAAGAACCCTTTCTTGATGAAAAGAGTTCTTTTTCGACTCCATCTACTTAATTATTCCGACAATTTTTTTTTAACTATTAGTATAACTTCGTATTGACAGGTCTTTTTGCCCAAGCCTATAATATGTATACATCCTTCGTTCTGACTCCTCAGGTGGTATACCCACATACCACGATACATCATTACATCCGTATTCCACCTGTATTGCAAAGCAAGAACCTCCGCACTGCAGAATCTCCGTTTTTGTTCCTCGACAAAGAAGCAAGCTCTTCTCTGTCCCCTAGAGATGAGCTTGCTTTTTACGTTATGGCGCATCTGACATCGTTTCTTTCATCTGTTCTAGAATTTTTTTCTCAAGCCGCGACACTTGCACTTGTGAAATACCTAAACGGTCAGCCACTTCCGATTGTGTTTGATCCTTGTAATACCTGAGGTAGACGATTAAACGTTCTCGCTCCCCCAAATCCCTGATCGCTTCTTTTAAAGCTATCTTATCAAACCATTTCACTTGTGTATGATCGGCAATTTGATCCAACAATGTGATTGGGTCACCGTCGTTTTCATAAACCGTCTCATGGATAGAAGATAAACTGCGATTTGCATCACCAGCAAAAACAACTTCTTCAGGCGTCACACCTAAATGTTCTGCAATTTCATTCACAGTTGGTGTTCTTCGCAATTCTTTTGTCAATTCATCTTTTGATTTGCGAATTTTGTTGCTTAACTCTTTTATTGATCGGCTTACTTTGACTGTACCGTCATCACGCAGAAAGCGTTGGATCTCACCAATAATCATAGGAACTGCATAGGTTGAAAACTTCACATCATAAGACAAATCAAATTTATCAACAGACTTAATTAAACCGATACATCCGATTTGAAATAAATCATCTGCTTCATAACCCCGATTCATAAATCGTTGAACGACCGACCATACAAGACGAGTGTTTTTGTTGACAATTAAATCCCTTGCTTCTGTGTCACCATTCTGACTATTGGCGATCAAACGCTTAACTTCACCATCTGACAATGTTTTTTTATCGGTCTTTTTCACCTCTGCGCTCATTATATAAGACCCCTTATCTGCACACAGCCTTTGTTGATGCTAGCTGCTTTTTTAAGTACACGGTTGTCCCAATTAATGGCTCAGAGACTACTTTCATGTCATGGCAAAAGTTCTCCATTATAGTGAATCCCATTCCAGAGCGTTCTAATTCTGGTTTCGAGGTAAACAACGGTTGTTTTGCTTCATCTAAATCTGATATTCCTACGCCTTCATCACGGATAATTAACTCAATTTCATTTTCATAAAGGTGAGCAGAAATATAGACTTGTCCAGTTGGGTCATTTTCATATCCGTGAATGATGGAGTTTGTAACTGCTTCAGAAACAACCGTTTTTATTTCCGTAAGTTCATCCATTGTAGGTCCAATTGTGCTAAGAAAGCACCTACAGTAATCCGAGCAAATGATTCATTTTCACTTTTAGCCAAAAATGACAGTTCCATTTTATTTGTCATTGGTTATGCCACCCCCAGCTTTTGCAAAGCAAATCCTTCATTTTCTTCAAAGCGGATAATCTTAAACATTCCTGACATCTCAAACAATCTTTCAATTACAGGAGATATTGCGCAAACCACCATTTCTCCATCATTTGCCTTAATTTGCTTATAGCGACCTAAAATGACCCCTAAACCAGAGCTATCCATAAAGGATAACTTTGCTAAGTTCAACACAATGTGTTGAATTTCTCCTAATCGAGCCTCAATTTTGCTTCTCAATTCTTTTGCCGCATGATGGTCAAGTTCACCGTCTAAGCGAATGAGCAATACATGTCCATGTTGTTCTAAATCAATTTGCAAACTCACGATGGCACCTCCGTCAATTTTTCTAATGCTTAGATTCGATGCATGGAAGATAGAATCCTTGCTACTGACAAAACTAGTGCAATAAGTTGCAAATTTCTATAAATCAGCTACTTTCCAGCAAATGTTGACATTGTCCGTTTAAATAATTCCCACCACGAAGCACTCTCGACAGACTCCGCTGCAGTCAAATCTGTTTTCAAAAGGGTCTCGCCCTCTTTTTCGATACTCAATTGCCCAATTACATCACCTTTTTCAATCGGTGCATGCAAATTATCAACAAGTTTCACATTTGTAGTCGCTTCATCCAATTTTTCACCTTTTTTATGCAAGATTGATATTTGTTCTGGTGCAATCGCCTGCACGGTCTTATTCTGTCCTTTTGTTACTTTAGCCTCACCTAAAACGTCCCCACGTGAATAGAGGTGCTTTGTCGAGTATTGGCTAAATGAATAATCGAGCATTTCTGTAATATTAGCGTTTCGATCTTTAGGTGTAGGTGCTCCCATGACAACTGCAATGACGCGCATTCCATCTTTTTCAGCAGTTGCTGTTAAACCATATTTAGCCTCTTGAGTAAAGCCGGTTTTTAAGCCATCAACACCAGGGTAAAAGCGAACAAGCTTATTTGTATTTACTAGCCAGAATTCCTTATCCGTTCCTTTTCTTAAATAATCTTCGTAGATACCGGTGTAAGAGTGATGTTTTCATGTTTTAAAAGTTCTTTAGCGATGATCGCTAAATCATGAGCTGATGTGTAATGATCACCCACTGGTAATCCGTTTGTATTTTTAAAAGAAGTGTGTTCTAACCCTAGTTCAGCTGCTTTACCATTCATCTTTTTAACAAATTCAGCCTCTGTGCCACCAATGTGCTCTGCCATTGCTACAGCAGCATCATTTCCAGATGCAACAGCAATTGCTTTGAGCAGATCATCAACACTCATTTTTTCTCCTGGCTCTAAAAATACTTGCGAGCCGCCCATCGATGCTGCATTCTCGCTTACTGTCACCATGTCTTCGTATTTAAGTTCTCCGTCTTCAATAGCTTCCATAATTAATAACATCGTCATGACCTTAGTCATACTTGCTGGAGGCAATGGTTTATCACTATCTTTTTCAAATATAACCTCTCCAGTATCTCTTTCTATTACGATCGCTGATACTGCATTTTCCGCAAGTTCTAAACCTTGTTTTTCTGCTGCGGTTGCAACTTCATTGATGTTGTTACCAATAACTAGTACAAACAAGGCTACGATTATTACTAACATTCTTTTCATCTTTCTTACCTCCACTGGTCCCATGATCTAAAAACTATCCGCTATTCTTTCCATTTGCTAGGGGCACTATACGTTAGACATAATAAAAAAGCACAACTTGTGTGCTTTTAATTTAACCCTTGTATCTTAAGTAAATCGGGAACTGTTACAAGTTGGTAGCCTCTTTCTTTCAATTCTTTAATTTCATCCGGCAATTGCATTAATAATCGATTGCTTTGTTCAATTCCATCATGATGCAATATGATGTCTCCTGGACTAATTTCAGAAGCTATATGTTTCGCAATTGATTGGTTTCCAGACAATCCATCCAGTGAGTCCAAGCTCCAACCAATAATATGATAGCCTTCGTTATTGAGAACTTGAACCACCTGATCGTTCATTAAATGATATGGAACACGCACCATTTTGGTTTTTCTCCCTACGGCATTAGCAATCTTCTTCTCTGTTTGATCAAGTTCATCTAGAATTTCTTCAGTCGTCAAAGAAGTAAGATCAAGATGATTGAATGTATGATTACCTATCATATGTCCTTCAGCTACCATCCGCTTAAGTATCGTATCATTGTTTTCTATTTTCGAACCAATGACAAAAAAGGTTGCCTTCACGTCCATTTCATGAAGTAGATCAAGTAATGCATTTGTATGTACCGTATCAGGACCATCATTAAATGTTAAAGCGATACTACGTTCTTCTGTTACTGCTTTTGAATAAATCGAATTTAAGTTATTAGAATGTAAGCTCTCTAAATTGCTTTCGACTTTCTCATCCTTTAATTCAGGACGATACCTTTGTTGATGTAAATTCTGACTACTGAAATGTTGCTCTGTATCCCTCCGATGCAAAGCATCACTACTTTCTGGATATGTGTAAGAACAACTTGATGCGAACACACATAAAGCACAAGCAATCATTATGTATATGGCATTAATCTTCATAAGCAGCCTCTCTTTTCCATTAGTTGGTATAGTTTGGCGCTATGCAAGACTTTTATGCAAAAAAAACAGACCCTTTAGACTAGGTCTGTTTATGCCAATTAGAACGTTTTGATTTCCTGCTTTTCATTCGTATCATTAAAAATAATTAATCTGCTTGGTTTATTTGCTTCTGCAACACGTATTCCTGCTTCAATCGCAGTTGATTGTTTGTCAAATTCCTCATAAGGAGCTACATCCTCTATTTTCAAAAACCAAGTTGTTGCATCTTTATTTGGTACTACTGAATATTCCTTCATGTAAAAACTCTCTCCTTTATCTGTTCTATTACTTATTTACCCTCTAGGATTCAGGAATAAACATTATTCGATAAGAGACAGATAAAAACATTCAACAGCTTTAATCCGATTCAATATCATGTTTTGTATTTTTCTTAATAAAAAAAGATAGAATCAAGCTAAGAAAAGCAACTACCGCTGCCACAATAAAAGCATTGTTAACTCCCTGGATCATCGCTTCGTTGTTTTGTGTCCCTGCTGACGCAGTCATAATGGAGACAAGTATCGCTGTTCCAATTGAGCCTGACACTTGACGCATCGTGTTGTTCATCGCAGTTCCATGAGGGATCAGTTGACGCGGCAGTACATTTATCCCTGCTGTTGTAACAGGCATCATCACAAGTGATAATCCAAACATCCGAACTGCATATACAATCGTTAAGTAAAGAAGACTTGTTTCTTCAGATAAGTCGGTATATAGCAATGATGTGATAAAAATCATTGTTAACCCAGTAATCGCAAGACTACGAGCCCTATCCGATCAAAAATCCTTCCTGTAATCGGGGACATAACACCCATCAAAACAGCCCCTGGTAATATCGTTAATCCAGTTTCAAAAGCTGTATAACCTTGCATATTTTGCATGAAGATAGGCAATATTGTCGCCGGTCCTACTAATGATATAAAACAAGCATGCCAATTGCCGTTGTTAGAGTGAACACTGGATACGTAAACACTCGGAATTCCAGTACTGGTTGTGGTAATTTTAACTGTCTTTTAATAAACATGACCAATGTAATAATACCAACAATCAAAGGTATGTAAACAGTCGGATTTCCCCAACTCGCTTGACCCGCATTAGAAAATGCAAATAATAGTCCTCCAAATCCTAAAGTCGATAATATGATTGACAAGATATCTAATTTCGGATGGCGGATTGACGTTACGTTTCTCATAATAAAAATGGCAGCGATAATATCAATAATTACGATCGGTAAGATAATCCAAAAAAGAATTGTCCAATGATAAGATTCGACCAACCACCCAGACAAAGTCGGACCAATCGCCGGCGCAAAGGAAATAACTAAACCAACCATCCCCATTGCCGTTCCTCTTTTTTCTTTTGGAAAGATTAACAGAAACACTGTTTGCATGAGGGGCATCATAATTCCAGCACCAGCAGCTTGAATGATTCTTCCTATTAGCAGTATGCTAAATGAAGGCGAGACTGCACATAAGAGCGTTCCTAAACCGAAAAGCGTCATAGCAGTTAGAAATAAAGAACGAGCTGTAAATTTTTCAATTAAAAAAGCCGTTATTGGAATCATAATTCCGTTAACAAGCATAAAAATTGTTGTGACCCATTGGGCGGCATTTTCATTTATTTTTAAGTCAACCATCAAATGCGGTAAGGCAGTCGTCAATAAAGTCTGATTTAAAATTGCTACAAATGCACCTATCAATAAAACGGCTATAAGTGGTTTTTTATTAAACGGAGGTATATCCTCTTGAGTATCATTCATTCCAAAACCTTCTTCTTCTTTAACTTGTATAACCTTTTTTTATTATATCGATCGGTTTTCTTGTTTGTCAAAATCTTTGTTTCGTCTCACGAAAAAGCTTGCGCTTAGTAGGCGCAAGCTTCATATTAAATGGCTGACTCATTAACTTCTTTTACTATTTCATGTGACTTCATCTTAGCAAGATTCTTTTTTACGATTGATACATCACTAACAGAAAGTTGTTTTGCGAACTCTGCTGTTTGATCAGGGAACCTACCACATGAATCGTTTCCCATTGTCTATTTTTCGCTTCTTTTTCAATTTTTTTGGCGATTTTCTTAAACCATCTCTGTTGATTGGCATCAAAGCGTTCTGAATATTGTTCACGATGCAATGCCGCACCTGCTTCTGCTTGAGTCTTGCACCGATGTATTCCTTCCAATCTTCTCCTCAATATCCCATGA
>BAXC01000170.1 GCA_001310375.1 Bacillus sp. JCM 19041
TTCCGCTCCATCTTCTGTACTTACATGCACTTCCCTATCCCCTACTCTTAACCAAAAACCGCCACGTTTTTTTAATGCGTTTGGTTTTTCAATTTCCGTAAGACCAAGTACTCCACAGTAAAACGCTTTAGCTTCTTGCTCTGCATTTCTTGGAATTGTAATCTGTACATGGTGCACACCTTTAATCATCTGTCATTCCTCCTAGTCTATTATCTACTTTAGTTTAACAAAATTGAATAAGATGAAAAATGACTAATTTCAAATAATAATTAATTACTTTTTCTTATCCTTTATTCATACAAAAAAGCACCCAATGAAGGTGCTTTACTCCATAAAACCAAATTCTGATAGCGGCCAAAAACGAATACCAACTTTGCCAATGATTTCATCTTCATGAACTGGACCAATCGAACGACTGTCAAGACTTTTTGGACGATTATCACCCATAACAAATACATGGCCTTCTGGCACCGTTTCTTCAAACTGATAATCATCAGTATACTGTCCTGAAAAAGCCAATCTTGCCTCTTCAAGAAAAGGTTCATCTATTTCCTCATCATTAATATACAACTCATCGTTCTCATAGCGAATCGTATCTCCCGGTAAACCAACCACCCGTTTGATGTAACTTTCTTCTTCAGTCGCATGAAAAACAATTAAGTCGAACCGATCAGGATCTCCAAATCGATAGCTTAATTTATTAACAATAAATTTTTCACCGTCCTGGGCTGTTGGAACCATTGAGATGCCACGTACTTCAAAACTAGTCATTACAAATGTCCGAATGACGAAAGCAAGAGCAACCGCAATGACAATTGCTTTTATCCAACCCCACGCTTCTGATTTTGCATTTGTTTCTGCCAATACTGTTCCCCGCTTTCCATTCCATCACAAATTCCTTATAAACGTACCACTATTTCTTAAAAAGAACAAGAAATCCTCTACCGTGGGGATAGAGGATTTTACATACTTATCTATTTAATAAAGAACCTACATAACGGAGCAATTCATTCGCTGAAACTGAATTATAGCCATGTTCATCAATTAAGCGGGCGATTACATCGTTCATTTTTTTCAATTGCGATTCATCTGGCGTCTTCACAGAAGTTGTTATTTTTACAATATCTTTCAAATCAGCAAACAGCTTCTTTTGGATCGCTTCGCGTAGCCTTTCATGAGAATTATACTCAAACTTCTTGCCTTTTCGTGCATATGCAGAGATACGAATTAAAATTTCTTCTCGAAAAGCTTTTTTTGCATTTTCCGAGATACCAATTTGTTCCTCTATTGAGCGCATCAACTTCTCGTCCGGAGACATCTCATCTCCAGTAAGTGGATCGCGGAGTTTATTCTTATTACAGAATGCCTCAACATTGTCCAAATAATTATCCATCAACGTTTTAGCCGATTCCTCGTAAGAGTACACAAATGCTTTTTGCACTTCTTCTTTCGCGATCAAATCATACTCTTTTCGGGCTACGGTTATATAATCTGTGTAACGCTCTTTATCTTCTTTTGAAATTGAGGCATGTTGATCAAGTCCCTCTTTGATAGATCTTAATACATCAAGCGCTGAAATTGATGTTAATTGTTTCCGAATTATTGCGGATGAAATTCGATTTATCACATAACGTGGATCGATCCCGCTCATACCTTCATCACTAAATTCTGATTGAAGTTCTTTTAAATCCTGACTATTAAACCCTTCAACTGACTCGCCGTCATAAAGTTTCATCTTTTTCACTAAATCAATACCCGCTTTATGCGTTTCTTTCAACCTGGTTAAAATCGTAAAAATGGCAGCCACTTTTAAAGCGTGGGGAGCAATGTGAACATTGGCTAAATCACTTTCAGCGATCATCTTTTTATAAATTCGTTCTTCTTCAGTCACTTTTAAATTATAAGGGACTTTCATAACAATAATTCGAGAATGGAGCGCTTCATTTTTTTTATTTGAAATAAACGATTTGTACTCTGACTCGTTTGTGTGGGCCAAAATAAGTTCATCTGCAGAAATAAGCGCAAATCTTCCTGCTTTAAAGTTCCCTTCTTGCGTCAACGACAGTAAATGCCAAAGAAATTTTTCGTCACACTTTAACATTTCTTGAAATTCCATCATACCACGGTTCGCTTTATTCAATTCGCCATCAAATCGATACGCACGTGGATCTGATTCAGAACCAAATTCAGCGATCGTTGAAAAGTCGATGCTGCCCGTAAGATCAGCTATGTCCTGTGATTTGGGATCAGAAGGAGAAAAAGTCCCTATCCCAGTTCGCTTATCTTCAGAAAAAAAGATTCGTTCTACTTGAACATCTTCAATACGTCCACCATATTCTTGCTCAAGTCGCATCATATTTAAAGGAGATAAGTTGCCTTCAATTCGAATGCCATATTCACCTTGGAAATCTTTTCTCAAATGAAGAGGGATTAAATGAAGGGGGTCTTCATTCATGGGGCAACCTTTAATAGCATAAACAGCGCCTTTGTCAGTCCGCGAATAATCTTCCAGACCCCGCTTTAACATTGTTACTAATGTCGATTTGCCACCACTAACAGGACCCATCAATAATAGGATTCGTTTACGCACATCGAGTCGCTTAGCAGCAGAATGAAAATACTCTTCCACCAATTTTTCTAGCGACTCTTCAAGCCCATAAATGGACTCCTTAAAAAATGTGTAACTCTTTTTGCCGTTCGTTTCCTCAACTCCAGCGTCATTTATCATATTATACACACGTGAGTGAGCGGTCTGTGCTACCCAAGGCTTCTCTTTTAACAACTCCAAGTAATCAGCGAAAGTTCCTTCCCATTTTAAACGCTCTTCTTCATCGCGATATCGTTCGATTTTATCTAAAATACTCATTGCACGTTACCTCCATCCTCGTGTAAGCGAGATTAATTAACGTTATGCAGCTTTTGAAATGAAGATGCTTCTTTTTCTAAAAAGGTAGCGCTGTCCGTATTTTCAAAACAATGCTATACTGACTGTATGTTTAATAGAAAGCGAGTTTTGCAATGAGAAAAATAACAGGCTGGTTTTTAGTAGGGCTTTTTGCGGTGCTAAGTGTCTTTATCTTTACTCAAGCAACTGCCGAAGTCGGAAATGTCCAATCGGTGAGTCAGGTTGTCAGCAACCATATTGATCGCGACGCACTTTATCTATCGTCAAATAGTACAATAACAGACGAAGAAGGACGAGTAATTGCCGAAATATCCGCAGGAACAAATCGTACTTATTTACCTTATAAGGACATGCCCACACTAGCAATCGATGCTTTTGTTGCAACTGAAGATCGCCGTTTTTTTGACCACCATGGCTTTGACGCAACCGGTATTGCCAGAGCATTCTTTGCTAATCTAGACGAAGGTAGCATTGACCAGGGAGCAAGCACCATAACCCAGCAAATGGTACGCAACATCTTTTTAGACCATTCACGCACTTATGAAAGAAAAATAAGCGAACTACTGTATGCATATGAATTAGAACAGCAGTATACAAAAGAAGAAATTTTAGAACTTTATTTGAATTCCATCTTCTTTGGTAACAACGCTTACGGAATAGAAGCAGCGAGCCGCCTTTATTTCAGTGACTCTGCAAGTAACTTGTCGCTTGCGCAAATTGCTTTTTTAACAGCAATCCCTAACAACCCTACTGTTTATGATCCGATTACAAACGAAGAAAATACGCATAAACGTAAAGAGTGGGTACTACAGAAGATGGAAGAAGAAGGGTTTATTAGTGCGAATGAACACGTGAATGCGCTTAATGAATCAATAGAAGTCAACAGTACGCGTTTGACGAATTCTTATCCTGATTATAGCGACTATATTACAAGTGAATTTACAAACCTTGTTAGAGAACAAGATGGGTTACATGATGCGACTAGTGAAGAGTTAAACGAACAAATTACCAACCTTTTTAACCAAGGAATTACGATTGAAACTGCGCTTGACTCAAAGAGACAGGAACGTCTTGTTGATAGTTTCTATCGAGAACTTCCATCGGATGTACACGGAGCTGGAATTGTATTAGATAATAAAAATCAAACGATTGTGGCCATCAGCAACGGACGTGATTATGCAAAAGGGAACTGGCAACATGCAACAGAGTCCTACCGTTCTCACGGATCAGCTTTTAAACCTTTGATTGATTACGCTCCTTTTCTCGAAGAAACGGGATCATCTTTATCAATGCTAGTGAATGGCAACCCCAATGCAAGTTGTACAGAAGAAGATCATGGTAAAAAACTTGGCTGTGTACCAAATTACAATGACGTACTACCAGGGTCAGTCTCATTACGTGATGCTTTCAAGTACTCATATAATGTACCTGCACAATATTTGCTTGATCAAATAGGTGTCGAGAAGGCGATTTCCTATTTGGAGCCTTTCCCTTTTAGTAAAATGAATGATGAAGAGCGAGGATTGGCACTTGCATTAGGATCTATAGACGTAACCGTTTATGAAATGGCACAAGCCTATTCAGCTTTTGCACATGATGGTACATACCGACCATCCAAAGGAATTACTGGAGTTTATAATGAACATGGTGACTTAATTTATCAATGGCCAAAAGTAGAAGAAAAACAAGTATGGAACAAGGAAACAAATGAAAAAATGCGTGAGCTTTTAAGTGAAGTTATCCAATCTGGCACAGGTCGTTCTATTTCACTGGATCAAGACGGCTTTATTGGAGGAAAAACGGGGACGACAAATAACTACCGTGACTTAGCTTTTTCAGGCTTGACCGATCGCTACACTGCTTCTGTTTGGTTGGTAGAGACAGTGGATATGTCGAAGATTTGTCAGCTCAACGACCAGCAATGAACATATGGGAAGCCGCGGTGCGCGATTAAAAAATAAAAAAACCGGTTTCCCGGTTTTCTCTTACTGCCTTTATCGTTTATGAGGGTTGTCCTCATAGCCTCCGGCAAAAATGGAGATCAAAAAGACGACGCAGACACTCATCATTAAAAACGTTCTCACTTTAAACTCCTCCTTGCACGAGCGTGACCGTTCTGTACTATTATATCCAATCATAGCTAGCTTGAAAAGGTATTATGCACAATTTAATGAAACGGTTTCATAAATCAGCAACCGTTTTCGCTAATAACTACTAAAAATGATTAAAGGGGTTTTAACTATGTATATTGTTATGAATGAATTGCATGTACCAGCTGAACGTAAGGATGATCTTAGCGCTCGATTTGAAAAAGCAGCCGACAATATGGCTAATGTACCTGGTTGCATCGAATTTATGTTTCTTTCCAACATAGAAGAATCAAAAAAACAGGTCGTTTTTACAAAATGGGCATCAAAACAAGATTATGAGAACTGGCTGTCAAGTGATGCCTTTTCTCGTGCTCACGGAAACAAGAAAACAACTGATCAGAAACCAGCAGCAACAGGTAATGAGCTCCATGCTTACAAAGTCGTTCACAGCTATAAAGATAAATAATAAAAAAACTAGCGAAAAGCACTAATAACATAGGAGAACAAGATGAAAAATCAGTATCTAACGGGACATCTCCCACTTATGAGCATTTTACTTTTCAGTTTGTCCCTTAGCCTTTTTGGGCAAAGATTTGCTTTGAGTTGGCTCGAAGACAACGGAATCTTAGCAGGAATGACTCAAATTTTATCAGAGAATGAAATTCGCTTAGCCCTTATTGTCGTACTCCTGCTCCTTTTCTTTATGGTATTTTCAGCCTTAAAGTTAATTGCAGATACAGTTAATTCCCTATCACTCTTGTTTTTCTCAAATGATGGAGAAGGTGAGCTTTGGCAGAAGATGCATGGTGGTGCTTGGATTTATTTTGGGGCAAGCATCTTATCACTTATTACAAACCAGTTCCTTATCTTTATTGTTATCTTAATTATTGCAGCCTCGTTCGCATATTTATTAGTTGTCATTTATCGGATAGCGGAATCACTTACTATCCCAGGGTTGATTGGTTTTGTCTGTTTTCAACTTTTATTCTGGGCGGCATTCTTATTTACCATTATCTACTTTATTTTTCGCCTTTATAATACGTTTGTTGCCGGCCTGCCGCTATAATAGCGGCTTTTTTTATGTTAGAGCTGGGAACTGACGTTGCCTCAATGCTTCATAAATTACAATTGCTGCAGTGTTTGACAAGTTCAAAGAGCGGATCGCATCCGTCTGTGGTATACGCAAACAATGATCTGCATGAGCTTCAACCACATCTTGAGGCAATCCTGTCGTTTCTTTCCCAAATACAAAAAAATAATCTTGCTCTAAATTTGAATAATCAAAGTCAGAATAGTTTGCCGTACCAATCGTTTCAATAAAGAAAAATTCTCCTTGTTTATACTTCTCAAAAACTCCATCAAGACTATCGTAATATTGAATGTTAACACTTGGCCAGTAATCACATCCCGCTCGCTTCAACATTTTATCATCCGTCGAGAAGCCAAGTGGACGAATCAAGTGAAGCGTTGTATTTGTTCCTGCACAAGTTCGTGCAATATTCCCTGTATTTGCTGGTATTTCTGGTTGATATAAAACAATATGTAAACTCATGACACACCTCATAGTATAATTTAAAATAACGTCATTATAGCACTATTACACCTTTTTTCCTAGCTTACCTTAACGGCTATCGCTATTTGTACTTATCTAAAAAACAACATACAACTGACATGATTAGGAATGTCACGATTCCAACAAGGAATATTGTATTGCCTCTTGTAAATACTGCAACAAAAGACATTAATAAAGCTCCGATCCAACAAAGCCTTGCGATGAAAGGGAAATTCATTTAGATCACCTCCATTTTATGCACGTATTACTATACCATAGAGCCCGTTTCTGTCGTGACCAAAAGGGCTACAAAACAAAAAGGCCAATAAGCTTTATGCTTATTGGTCCGAGGTTGTCGACAAAGTCGATAACAACCCAGACTGAAAAGAAAACGCTTGTCAGACTAGGAGCGAAGACGAGGAAGATGCGAATCGAACAAGAGGTTCATGAG
>BAXC01000171.1 GCA_001310375.1 Bacillus sp. JCM 19041
CTCTTTTTGATCAATATCCCATACATGTTTAAATATTCCGATCCCGGCATTGTTAATGACTACATCTGGCGATAAACCTTGCTCCAAAAGCTTATTCACGGTATCCGCAACTTGGTTTTGGTCTAATAGATCCAAATGAACTGAAATTACGTTTTGATTCTCCATCATACTAGTCGAAAAAGAACGAGCCAGTTTAACGACACGATACCCTTTCACAAGCGCTTGCTTACTTATTTCTTCGCCTAAACCACTTGACGCACCTGTTATCCATATCGTTTTCATATTGTGTCACACCCTTTATTTATCACATAGAGACAGTCTACATGAAAAGAGTATCGGCTTCACCTCTTTCTAATCTTTTTCTAAAAACCAATTGACTTTCAAATCATCCTCATGTATAATCACTTCAACTTAACAAGTACGTGAGGGCATCGACAGGAACAAGTAGAACTTAGCATATGTATAGAGAGTTGGTTTCACCGGCTGAAAGAACCAACCATCCCTGCTAAATTTGAACCCCTATTCCTAGAGCTCCTGGCTAAATTCCAGCGTCTTATTCTGCGTTAATGGATAATAAAGTGGGCAAATGATGCCAACAAAGGTGGTACCGCGGAGTCTCTTCCGTCCTTTTTAAGGACGGAAGAGGCTTTTTTATTTTTAAGTAGAGGAGCTTTAACTATGGCGAATGAGATTATTGTTATTAAAATTGGAAGCAGTAGTTTAACAGATTCAGCAGGTCATTTAAATGTTCCTCAGTTGAAGAATCATGTCGATGCAATTGTCGCATTAATAAAACAAAAATATAAGGTTGTGCTTGTCACTTCTGGTGCCGTAGCTGCTGGTTTTCCTGTTTTAGGATATAAGCAAAAACCACAATCAATTTCACAGAAACAAGCGGCAGCCTCTGTCGGTCAAAGTCTTCTAATGCAATCTTATATGGAGGCATTCAGAAAACATGATTACGTGGCAGCACAATTGCTATTAACACGGGCTGATTTTACAGATCCAAATCGCTTCTCTAATATGTCACGAACAATCGTTGAATTATTGAACAGAGGAGCCATTCCGATTGTGAATGAGAATGACTCTATATCAATTGATGAGTTAACATTTGGGGACAACGACCGACTTTCAGCATTGGTAAGTGGAATCGTTCATGCAGATATGCTCTGTTTATACACAGATGTAAACGGAGTTTATGATGAAAATCCGTTCAAAAATGAGCACGCCAAGAAATACCATTACTTAGCGAATATTTCAGAAACACTCCTTGAAGAAATCGATTCAACAACATCTTCTGTCGGGACCGGAGGAATGAAATCCAAACTCCTTGCAGCTAAGACTGCGATTGATTTTGGTACAAATGTGTTTATTGGTTCTGGTTATGGCAACACAACATTCACCGATGTTTTGCACGGCAAAGGCGATGGTACATATCTTGGCCCGTTTTCAAACAAAACAATGTCAACGATCAAACAGTGGATCGTCTACCATGGCAAGCCATTCGGTAGCATTCACATTGATGAGGGGGCCTCTACAGCACTCTTGCAAAAAAGAAAAAGCCTGCTTCCAGCTGGAATTATTAAAGCGGAAGGAGCATTTGACGCTGGAGATATCATCAATGTTTTTGTCAATAACGTGTTGATTGGTAAAGGCAAAGTCAATTTCAGCAAAAAAGAGTTGGATCTTATTAAGGGGCGCAGTAGTGAAGAAGCAATGCAAGTAACAAACCGAACCAAAAAAGCGGTCATCCATCGCAACTTTTGGGTCGCAATTGAACAGGAGTGATTAATATGACAAATGCACAAAAACAATCCATGCAAGCAAAGGCAGCGTCTGCTACAATTGCAAGCGCATCAACTGAAGAAAAAAACAACGTTTTAAAACAAATGGCACATTTACTAATAATCGATGCACCATTCTCATTGAAGAGAACAAAAAAGATATTGTTAAAGCAAAAGCAAATGGACAAAGTGATCATATAGTCGACCGATTACTCTTAAATGAAAGTCGAATTCAGATGATGGCAAAAAGCATTTTAACACTTGTTGAACTTCCTGATCCAATAGGGACTACGATTCAAACCATTTCCAGGCCAAATGGACTTAAAATTGAACAGATCTCTACCCCGTTTGGAGTTGTGGGAATGATTTATGAAGCTCGCCCAAACGTTACGGTTGATGCTTGTACACTTACGATAAAAACAGGCAATGCTGTTGTTTTACGAGGAAGTGCAAGTGCCATTGAGTCAAATCGAGCAATCATACAGACTCTAAAAAAAGCATTTGTTGATTCGCCAATTAACCCGGATGTTATTCAACTTCTTGATGACCCTTCCCATGAAGAGGCAGCACGATTTATGAAATTTAAATCAACAATCGATGTGTTAATCCCACGTGGAGGTGCTTCGCTCATTAATAAAGTAATCGAAGAAGCAACAATACCCGTTATTGAAACTGGAGTGGGCAATTGTCACGTTTACTTAGCTGAATCAGCGAACCCTGTCATGGCGAAATCAATCGTGTTGAATGCTAAGACACAACGACCGTCTGTATGTAATGCTTGCGAGACACTGATCGTGCATGAGGATTTTGCAAAACAGCATTTACACGATCTTGCTGAAAATCTTATTCAGTCTGGAGTTTCCTTAGTAGGCGATCCAATTGCTCAAAAAGCACATAAAGAAATTCATTTAGCCTGTGAAGACGATTGGTCAAAAGAATATTTAGATTTATCTTTAGCAATACGTTGTGTAAAAACGACAGACGAAGCACTTGCTCACATCGCTCAATACGGTACAAAGCATTCTGAAGCAATTGTGACAGAAAACACTGCAGAGAGAGATGCCTTTTTTGCGGGAGTTGATGCAGCTTGCATCTATCACAATGCCTCTACTCGGTTTACAGATGGATTTGAATTTGGTCTTGGGGCAGAGATTGGCATAAGTACACAGAAGCTACACGCAAGAGGACCTATGGGTCTTCAAGCATTAACAACAAGCAAATATTGCATCTACGGGAACGGACAAATTAAATGAAAGGTGGAAACATAATGGACACAACGATTGCGTTTATAGGGGCTGGAGAGATGGCAGAAGCGATAATCAGTGGCATCCAACCTTCAGAACAATTCACGAATGCTTTAACCGTCATAAATTATTCTGACAAGGTAAAATTAAACCGCCTCCAGCATTTATACAATGTCAATGCTACAACTGATTATGAAGAAGCGGTCCGTGGCAAGGACATTATTGTCCTTGCTGTAAAACCAAAAAATCTACATGATGCCATTCTTTCAATCCGTCCTTTTTTAACAAAGGGACAACTTATCGTTTCTGTAGCTGCTGGTATCACACTAGCTACGATTGAACAGTTGTTGCCAAAAGAAACAGTCGTCATTCGTGCGATGCCTAATACTTCAGCGAAAGTACATGCTTCTGCAACAGCCATTTCGATTGGAACATTTGCAACAGAAAAAGAAGTTAAATTAGCCATAAACTTATTTACATCCATTGGCTCAGTGTCAGTTGTGAACGATGACCAGATGGATGCAGTTACTGCTATTGCAGGTAGTGGTCCTGCCTATTTTTATTACCTGGCTGAGACAATGATTAACTCTGCTATAGAAAAAGGACTTTCAGCAGAAGAAGCAAAAGCGTTTGTTGCACAGACAATGCTTGGTTCTGCCACTAGGTTATCCGTAAGTGAAAAGCCAGCAAATGAGCTTTATCAGGAAATAATGAGTCCAGGTGGTACAACCGAGGCAGCAATTTCCTATTTAAATGAAACAAATAGTAACCTTCGTTTTAAAGAAGCGATTGATCATGCTTATAATCGTTCAACTGCAATCGGTCAAGCATTTTCACCCTCGAAAAAATAAAAATTATTACAATGCTTTTCCTACTCTTCTATTCTTGGTAAGATAATACAAGTTAGACAAAGGAGAGACGGCATTTGTTTAGAAATAAATTAGCTCAAATTGTAAATCACAAAGCTTTCCAAGCTACTGTTATTACATTAATACTTATTAATGCCATCTTGGTTGGCATTGAGACCTATCAAGGAATCTACGAATCCAATAAAGCGTTCTTTTTCTATGCAGATCGAATTCTGCTTTGGCTGTTTACTATAGAGATAGCGATGCGGTTGTTTGCTACGTCAATACCTGCTTTCTTTAAAAAGGGTTGGAATTGGTTTGACATGACCATTGTTCTTGCCGGACACTTGTTTACAGGCGGTCATTTTGTGACTGTATTACGTGTTTTAAGGGTTTTGCGTGTTTTACGAGCTATATCTGTTATCCCTTCACTTCGAAGGCTTGTTGATGCTCTCGTTATGACCATTCCTTCGCTTGCGAATATACTGGTACTCATGAGCATCTTTTTATATATTTTCGCCGTAATTGGCACAATGCTATTTAATGAGGTGTCCCCGGAGTACTTCGGGAATTTACAACGGACCATCTTGACGTTATTCCAAATTGTGACGCTCGATTCTTGGTCTAGCGGCATTATGAGGCCTTTAATGGCTACAATGAATGGATTTGGATTTATTTCGTTTCATTCGTATTAATTGGTACTTTTATTATCTTTAATTTATTCATCGGCGTTATTGTAAATAATGTAGAAAAAGCAAATGATAACGAAGAAGATCTTGATGATAGCAAACCCGTTACAAAGCGTGAACTTGCAAGAGTTGAAGCTCAGTTGAATGAAATTAAACAGTTGTTAACTAATCAAGAAAAAGCACCTTAATCACATATATCATTTTGATGATGATATGTTCACCAAATTAATCAAAAAGAACGAAGCCTTCCATCGGCCTTCGTTCTTTTTTGTAGCCGGTGATTAAATCAAATAGAGGCAATTCATACCTAAAAAAGGCATTACGATAAGAAGATCCCATCGTAACACCTTTTATTTAGTCATTTTATTAAAAAATAACTTGCGGACCAAAAAACTCTTCATAAAGAACACGAACTGCACGCTTCGTATCTTTTTGTTGAATCCCAAATACCAAACTGACTTCTGATGAACCTTGGTTAATCATTTCAATATTAACCGCTTGTTTGATAATGCTGTTGCTGCACGGGCCGTAACTCCAACCGTATTGTGCATTCCTTCCCCGACGAGCATAACCATGGAAAAACCGCGTTCCACATGTACATCATCTACATCCAACTCGGTTTTAATTCTGCTAACAATCTCCGCCTCCACGTTCGATGACAATTGGCTTTCTCGAATGATAACGGATGTATCGTCAATCCCAGACGGAATATGCTCATATGAAATATTGGCATCTTCTAAAATTTCTAATAGCCTACGGCCAAAACCTACTTCGCGGTTCATCAAATATTTGCGCACATAAATAGTGGCAAACCCTTCATCTGCTGCAATCCCAATTACAGGATTTAGTGAGTATTCTCGTTCCGCTAAGATGAGCGTACCGCTATTTTTAGGGTTATTCGTATTTTTCACACAGACAGGAATACTGTTACGAAATGCCGGAATCAGTGCTTCGTCATGAAAAACTGAGAAACCCGCATACGATAATTCTCGCATC
Source organism: Bacillus sp. JCM 19041 (assembly GCA_001310375.1). Classification (GTDB taxonomy): domain Bacteria; phylum Bacillota; class Bacilli; order Bacillales; family Bacillaceae_D; genus Shouchella. The sequence goes on from BAXC01000171.1 coordinate 5,562, forward strand.
TCTCGGTAAGTCATGCGTTTAATTTCCACTGGGTCTTTCACAATAAATGGGTTAGCTGCATAAACCGAGTCCACATCCGTAAAGTTTTCATAGAGTTCTGCTTTTACTCCAGCAGCTAAAATAGCACCTGTAATATCAGAACCTCCCCTTGGGAAGGTGACGAGATTACCAGTCTTTGAAAATCCAAAAAAGCCCGGAAAAACCGCAATACCGTCTAGCTCACGTAATTGATACAAATTGTCATAAGCTTCCTGCAATACTTGTGCATTACCTGGTTCGTCACTAACTAATAAACCAGCGTCTTTCGGGTTTATGTACGTTGCTTTTATGCCCACTTGATTTAAATAGCCGCGATTAACTTCGCATTGTTATCTTCGCCGCTTGCTTTTAATGTATCTAAAAAACGGCCTTTGCTTTCATATGTCTCTTCGAGCCTAGCGCGCAAATCAGCCTCAATTTCTGTGATCACATTTCCTTTTAATTCAAGGTCATTTGCAATTTGCATATAACGCTCAACAACGATGTTAAGGGCACTTGATGTATCTTGTTGTGCCCAGCAGTTTCAGCTAACTCAATTAATAGATCAGTCGTTTTCTCATCCGTTTCATAGCGCTTCCCCGGTGCTGAAACGACGATTATTTTACGCTCTTTATCTGCTTGGATAATCGCTGCTACCTTCTTTATTTGATCTGCGTTCGCAACAGACGATCCTCCAAATTTTGCTACCTTCATACTCTCTCCAGCCCCACTCTCTGTTTAAACCTAAAGAATTATAGCGTTTATTTGATTATTCATATTACCATAGAGGACCTATCCTGCCAACACAAGTCTCTAAAAAGAGCGATTGCAAGCACTCTTTTATGTCGATAACGTTCTTCAGTTGCTGAATCTTTTTTAGTCTTTTCTTTATTACGTTCTTCTCTTGACTCTTTTTCAATTTCATCTAATGGCAATTCATCATATGGCGATTCCATTTGATCCTTATCTCTTTGGTCTCTCCATTTCCTTTGTTTTTCTTCATCTTTTTTAGTCATGGAACACACACTCCTTTTTATATTTATATGTATGTTACCCGCTTCGACAAAGTTAAAAACTTACATGAACCAAGCAAACCAAAGTGGTCCTCTTTTTGTTTGCATCTCCACTGCCGTACATGAAGATTCAGGAAGAAATGCTGGATTATCTTCTACTTCACTATAAGTTGTCTCATCAATATTGTTCGTAAAACCAGCCTGGTCAAAACACGCAGGCGCACTGTATCGATTCTGTGTATGATCGATAATCACCCGAGCGTCATCTCCAGGCCCATATTCAACTTGTACGATAAAACCAATTGCTATAATTAAGATGCTTGCAATGACTCCAATTAGCCAGCGGTATTTTTTTCATACCTTCTGCCCCCTTTTGCTTATTCGTTTT
>BAXC01000172.1 GCA_001310375.1 Bacillus sp. JCM 19041
TTCGTTTTTTTTGCAACTAAAGAGGTTTTTTTGCTTGATGCAAGTCACGTTATTGCTTATTACGAACGTCAAAGCACACGTAAATCGATTAAAAAAGCCGACATTGAACATCTTGGACATCTTGTTAACTTAGGCTTTCATCCACGAATTGATTATTTAGAGACCGTGGAACGCATTTATTTCCAGTCATCCATAAAAGGGGAGAAATTAGATGGCAGATGATTACAAATCAAGCAAGAGCGCAAAAATGCGCAGGCCAAACAAACAAATAAAAAGCCACCAAGTAATAAAAAGTCAAAATCACCTAGTAATAAAAAGAAAAGTGGCGTATTAAAGAAAATAGCCATTGCCTTAGCAATTATAATTGGTCTTGGTATTGTAGGTGGAGGTGTAACCGCTGCTGTAATCATTGCAGGCGCACCAGATATTGATGAAGAACAACTTACACTTGCGCAATCGTTACAAATTCATGATAAGGATGATGAACTAGCATTTACACTTGCTGGTAATGAACGACGCATTAACGCAGACATTAATGACATGCCAGATCATTTAAAAAATGCGTTTATGGCAGTTGAGGACCACCGGTTTAAAGATCACTTTGGCATTGATATTCGCCGCCTAGGTGGCGCCGTCCTTGCTAACTTCCGTAATGGCTTTGGTGCTGAAGGTGCTTCAACGATTACTCAACAGTTAGCCAAGAATTTATTTTTATCTAATGAAAAGGCACTATCCCGTAAGATTCAAGAAGCATATTTAGCTATTCAATTAGAACGTCGCTATTCAAAAGATGAAATTCTAGAGATGTATTTAAACCAAATTAATCTAGGGCCAACAGCTGGGTACGGTGTTCAACTTGCTTCAGAAACGTATTTTGATAAAGAAGACCTAAGTGAACTAACGATTGCTGACGCTGCAGTGCTTGCTGCTATTCCACAGCGCCCAAGCCATTTTGACCGTACACAAACCCTGAAAACAATGAACAGCGTCGCGATACTGTCATTAATCGGATGGAACGGGAAGGATTTATTACGGCAGAGGAAGCAGAGGAAGCTCGTAATACAGATATTAATGACCAAATTAACTATAATCCGTCAGAAAACGACAGTGGTTGGCTCACGTATTATGATGAAGTATTATGATGAAGTATTATCTGAACTAGAAAGCATGACGGACTTATCAAGCAATGATATTTACAACTCTGGTCTTAAAGTGTACACAACACTCGATACAGATGCTCAAGAACTCGTTGATGATGTGTTAAAATCCGGTGAATATAGCAACTTGCCATTCCCAGACAATGAAGATTTTCGGGCTGGTGTCACATTGATTGATAATAACTCTGGTGCAATTCGTGCCATGGGTAATGGTACCGAGCAAAACGATGCCCGAGTCAGCAACTATGCAACAATTAGAAACAACCAAGGCTCAACAATGAAACCGTTACTCGGTTATGGCCCAGTTATTGAAAACGAGCAATGGCCTACAGCAGAAATCATTGTTGATGAACCTTACTACTATGAAGCTCAAAGCGATAGAGAGGTTCGCAATTTTGACCGATCACATTCAGGGCCGATGACGATGCGCGAAGCTTTATCCCGTTCACGAAATGTAACAGCGGTGAAAGCAATAAACGAAGTTGGCGTTGAGAATGCGTACGAGTTTCTTGATCAAATGTTTGTTGTTGACGATGGACGAGTTGAATCTGGCATTTTAGGTCCTGCTCTCGCTTCAACAAAAGAAATGGCTGGCGCCTATGCGGCATTTGCCAATAACGGCGAATATACAGAGCATATACGATCCGTAAAATTGTTTTTCCAGATGGTCGGGAACTAAACATGCAACCCGACACAACGCAAGTAATGGAAGACTATACAGGCTACATGATTACCGACATGCTTAAAACAGCTGTAAATAGTGGTACTGGTCAGCGCGCACAAGTGCCTGGAGTAGATATTGCAGGAAAAACAGGTACTGGGAACTTTGATGGAAGTGTACTAGAACGAATGAATAGCAGTTCAGGCTATCCTACGTCCGCTTTCACTGGTTATAGTACGCAATACACTGCCTCTGTCTGGATTGGGTTTTCAAATCATAGTGAACCTGATAATTATTTAACAGATACACATGGTGGAATTGCACAGCAAATTTTCCAACACATTATGACGGATCTCCATTCCGGCATCGATACACCTGACTTTACGAAACCGGACTCTGTTGAGGAAGTTCGTGTTGAACGTAGGACAGGATTGTTACCAAGTGCCGGAACACCTCAAAGTGAAATTGTCACGGAACTATTTGTACGAGGAACTGGCCCAAGTAATGTTTCTGAAGAATACGCCGAGATCTCTGATCCAACAAATGTAACGTACACTTATGATGAAGAAGATGAAAGCATTGAATTTTCTTGGTCTTATCCAAGTGATGAAGTCGATGATGTTGAATTTGAAACATCGATAAATACTGGTTCATTAAATGTTGACGAAGATAATATGACTGCTACCCTCTCTAATGTTTCACCTGGTAACAGTTATACGTTCTCAGTTCAGGCAGTAGCAACTGATGGCTCTGGTATGGAAAGCGCGTCCGTTTCGGTCACTGCCAACATTGAAGAAGCCGTAGAAGAGGAAGAAGAGGAACCAGAAGAAGAAGAGGAAGCAACACCTCCTGAAGAAGAAGAAGAGGAAGAAGATCCAGCAAATGATGATTCCGATAGTGGATCAGATTCTGGTGATGACTCTGGCGGTGACGAACAAAACGGTGATAATTCTAATGGCGATTCAAATAATGGTGAGAATGGAAACGATAATGGCGGAGATACAGAACCAGACAATGGTGATGATCCCCCATCAGAGACACCTACTCCAGATGAAGAACCAGAAGAAGAAGACTCCGAAGAGAGCTCTACACAAAGCAATGATGATGACGAATAACCATCAAAAAGCGCGATTGATTTAAAATCAATCGCGCTTTTTTATTTATTTATATCTTGAGCCAACTTTCCAGCAGTTGCTTCTCTTCGTACATTTCTTTTGCGAGAGCTGGTTCAGATAAAATCGTTAATTTTTCTAATTCATGAGACATCTTCAACCCAATACGCTTATTTTCTGTAAACGTAACATCTTTTATTATAGACATAATCTGATTTTTTACGCCTTCTTCTTGTTGGCGCAAAATCACCCATTTCTTTTGCCAATTCAAAAGAAACATCCTCTTTTACACGAGCCGATTCTCCCTGTTCAAAAAAAGACTTTAACGAAATAAACCGTTTGCTGTAAGAATCAAGGTTTATCTCTGACTCAACCTGTTCCATTTCAAGAGATAGCTTTACTCGTTTCTCAACATCACCTAGATAAAAAGCTGGATATGCCTGTTGAATGGATTGTTCCCATTCCCTAATCCAACGTTCATAATGGCGTTGGAATAAAAGAGACAGGCGAATGGCAGTTGCTTTTAATTCTTGCTCAAGGAAAAATATCCCTTCTTCCCTCCATTGATTTAATCCTTGTTCAACTGCGTCCTTTTGTTGTTTTTTTGTTGATCCTCTAACCGTAGCGACATTCACATGTTCGAGATACGTATCTCTCAAAACAAAGTGGTTCCGTTCACGTAAATAAGTAAAAAGTTCACTTATCTCTTGATCTAAACGCAAGCGAAATGGTTCCCCTTCTTCTTTTATGAACTCATTTTGAAGTCGTTCAAAGTTTACTTTTGTGCTTTCTAACAATTTTTTTTGGCTTTCCTTATTTGCTTGTGAAAACTGAATCATTTCCTGCAAGTAATTGAGATACGAAGTTGTTTCTTTTAATAAGAGTTGTTCGTTTAAGCGCCTAAGCGTTTGCAACATTTGTCCATATAATTCGTTTTCAAAATATTGGAACCCCCCAAGAACTTGTAACCCTTTTGACTTATTCATTAATGCCGCTTTACTTGAAACTGGATAAAGCAACACATCATTTACACCAGAACTTTGTAAAGATGTTCTCACATAGCTTTCAACACCAGCTAGTTCTGCTGAATTAGCCGCTAAATCAACAGCATTTAAAATAAAATACAATTGTTTTGTAGAGAACTGTTGATTGATTTTACCCAGTTGTTCAATGAATTGAGCGTCTGCTTTTGAAAAAGAATGATTGTAATAGGTGACATAAAAAATGGCATCTGATTTCTCAATGTGCGTATAAGCCACATTCGTATGACGCCCATGAATTGAGTTAACGCCTGGTGTATCAACTAAAGTTAACCCTGCTTTAGTAAGTTGGCAATCAAAATAGATAATCGCCTCTGCAATTAAACAAGCTACTTCTTCAGTTGCAATCATTGAAGCTAACTGATCCAACTAACGTTTTTAGTTGTTGCTAATAACAACTCTTGGCTTTTTAAGCTTTCTTGCAACGTTTTTAAATAGCAATTGCTTGTTTTTCCCTGCAGTATCAGCCTTTATCGTTGATATACGTATATTTCTAATGTTATCAGGTGTAATCTTAACAGAGACTAGCTTGGAAATAGAAGTAAGCTCTTCTTCCAAATTTTGATAGCTCTTATACGTAATGACGACTGTCCCATGTGGCGACTGCTCCGTTGCCGCCGTTACTGTTGTCACAGCAGCTGTAGTTGGATGTGGGGAAGTAGGTAATACGTCAGCGCCAATCAATGCGTTTGCAAAACTTGATTTTCCAGCACTAAACGCACCAAACAATGAAATGGTAAACCGTTGCATTTCCATTTGCTTCATTCGTTTTTCTAAGCGTTCCCGCCATTCTTTTCCCCATTGTTTTTGCTTATTTATTTCTAATGTCTCTTTTAAACTTTCGATATTAATTAGGTTCTCTTGTTCAACGCGTTTTTCTTGCACTTGGTGTAGTTCACTGTCTAATACGGTTTCTGGTTGTTCGATTTCTTCGTTACCAAGCCAGTTACTTTCCTCGTATTGCTCAGTAGCATTTTGAAGAGCTGCTTTTATTTCATATTCTAACTTACCATGATCATCACAAGCTTTAGCTTGCTTTTTTAAATAGTCAATCTGTCCTTTAAACTCTTTCGTTGTTTGATACCATTTATCAACGTACGGCGCGAGTTTGCTTTGGTTATCCAATTCTTTTTTTGCTCGAATCCAATGCGCTTGATCTTCTTTTTTTAAACTTTCTTGTGCAACGTTTAGTGCGTCAAGCGCTCGTTGTTTTATGATACGCTTTATTTCTTCACTACGATTCTGAGCGTACTGGTATACATATTCTCTACCAACTGTTTCTTTTGGCATTGAGTTTTTTAAAAATGCTGCACTAACTTCAAAAGTTACTTGATTTAATGCCGTTAAAAAAGCCTCTTTTCTATCCATAAATTCAACTGGTACCGTTTGCAAAGAACGTTGAACATGGAACACAAGTTGTGATTGGACCTGATCTTGCAATTCGGCAACAAGCAATTTTGTTCTCCGTTCTTTTTCTTCTTCCGTTTTTCTTTTCGAAAAGAGTACACCAACACGGAAATTAGGTCTCATTGCCTCAAGCCATTCTTGTGTTAATTCTGTAATAGCAGAATTAAAAAGTGTAGCCTGCCTAAACAATGAGTTCCAATCAGCTAAGAACGCTTTTTCTCTATTTTTGGAAGCATGTTCAAGGTCATGTAATTCTTTTAGATTTTTCTCGTAGGCATTTAAATCATCAATCGAAAACCCTAGTTTTTTTATAGTTGAAGTAAGATCGGCTTGTGCTTCCTCTTTATTTTCCTTTATTCGGCGACTTTGCGTTAAATAAAAGCTCCGTTCCAATCTCTTTTTACCGAATTCAGCAAACATTTTACCGCTAGTCATTACAGCAATTAGTTCTGTTTTTAATCGAGATAATTCATTCTGTTCAGCAGTGCGCATGCTTGTATAATAAATCGATATATACTTAATTCCCCATGCTTCAAGCGTTTGCACAATACTTTCTTTATATGTACTAAATAATAATTCTTGCTCTACATGCTTATCAATTTGATTTATAACCAAAAAAAGTGGCTTTGCTTCATCCGACAATTGTTTCAAAAAATGCAAATTCGTTTCTGCTTTAACATGGTTATAGTCCATTACATAAACAACCGCATCGGTCGTAAACAATGCGTCCATCGTCATAGCTTGATGAGTTGGATCAGTCGAGTCTACGCCTGGTGTATCGACAAGTTCAGCAGATTGTTGCAAAAATGGTATTGGTGCCTTTATATATAGTTTACGAATCCCTACTCCATCCATACCGTAACGACGAATATCATTCCAGTTAATTTCTCCAACATATCTACTTATTTCTCCATTAACTTTTTCAACATCAACACCAAGAACGCCAAATCCAATATATACTTGATTGGCACTCGTTGGTATTGGACTTGTCGGTAACAAAGGAGCACCAATTAACTCATTTAAAAGAGTCGATTTTCCTGATGAAAAATGTCCGCTGAAAGCTAATGTAAATGTACGTTTTTGTTGAATTGATTCCCATTGAATGGTTTCTTGACCTGTCCACTCCACACCATGTTTTAATCCATTCACTTATCGTCTTCCTCTCTGTTTTATAAGCGTATTTCGAACTTGAGTACGCGCATTTAGCTTTTCTAGTTCTTCAAATAGTGCACACAATTGAAGAAAAGATACATAATGGTCATTCTCAAGCACAAAAAGCACACGTTCTTTGGCATTAATAGGTAAAATCGTAAATTCCTTCATTTTCTCTTTTAGTGAGACCAAATTCACGGGTTCCTGATTAATCCAAAACAAGCATTGCAACATCAGTGCTTTTGATTTGTGAAAAGATGCTTCTTTAGCTTGACGATGCCGGTAAGATACAGAAAGTTCTTCTTTCTGTGTATGAAAAACTGGCATAATTCTATTATAAATTGATAAGGCTCTTGCCATGGCTTGGACTGACAACTTATCTCTTCTGCAAACGGTACTTGCCATTGCTTTCTACGAACTTATCTGTTGAGAT
>BAXC01000173.1 GCA_001310375.1 Bacillus sp. JCM 19041
ACGCTCGAATAATCGCATTAACCATATATAAGGCAATATAGTTCATCATAATGGTAACAATCACTTCATGGACATGTAGTTTTGCTTTTAATAAGCCTGGGATAAAAGCCCATAACGCTCCTGCAAGAGCTGCCGCAGCAATTGATAAAGGCAAGTGGATAATCATCGGCGCTTCAAAAGCTGCTCCAATGTACACAGCTGTCAGCCAACCTACCATTAGCTGACCTTCTACCCCAATATTAAATAAGCCAGAGCGATAAGCAAACGCAACAGATAGCCCTGCCAAAATGAGGGCGTCATCGTCCGGATCAATTCCCCAATATAATAACTGTCTCCAAACATCCCTTCTAATAAAGCGCTGTATGCGTCAATTGGATTATATCCCGTCACAAGCATCAGGATTGCGCCTACTAACAGCCCTAGAAAAGTAGCCAGAACTGGGATAAGCAATCCCATCGCCTTCCCTTTGAACAAACGATTAATGTTCACTGTGTTCCACTCCTTTTGCACGTTCGCAACCAGCCATTAACAGCCCGAGCTCTTTTTCATCCGTTTCATCTGCTTGAACAATATCGACGATTTTCCCATCATAAATAACAGCGATACGGTCACTGACATTTAAAATCTCATCAAGTTCAAACGACATTAATAGAACTGCACGACCTTTGTCTCTTTCTTTAACAAGACGGCTATGGATTGTTTCAATGGCGCCAACATCAAGACCACGCGTAGGTTGAGCGGCGATAAGCAAATCAGGGGAGCGATCAACCTCTCTTGCAATAACAGCTTTTTGCTGGTTCCCACCAGACAATGACCGAGCAAGTGTCTCAATTGAAGGTGTCCTCACGTCATAATCTGTCACTAGTTCCTGTGCTTTTTCCTGAATGGCTTTCTCATTAATAATGCCACCTTTAGCGTATGGCTTCTTATAATACGTTTGTAGCACCATGTTTTCTTGAATTGAAAAATCAAGCACAAGCCCAAGCTTATGACGATCTTCCGGAATATGACCAATTCCTGCTTCTGTTACTTTTCTTGGGCTTTTCTTTGGAAGTTCGATCCCATTTAGCAACACCTTGCCGTCTTGAATGGGGCGCAACCCTGTGATGGCTTCAATCAATTCTGACTGACCATTGCCTTCCACCCCAGCTAGTCCTAAAATTTCACCTGCACGAACAGAGACGTTTAATTGTTTGACCATCTCTACTCCGCGATTGTCTGTCACAACAAGATTGTTTACTTTTAAGACTTCATGCCTAGGTTCCGCCTTTGATTTATCAACGCTGAAGTTCACTTCGCGCCCAACCATCATTGCTGCAAGCTCATTTGTTGTTGCAGAGGCCACTTCAACAGTGCCAATCCCTTTTCCTCGTCTAATAACCGTACAGTGACCACAGATTTGCTTAATTTCTTTTAGTTTGTGAGTAATAAGAATGATTGATTTGCCTTCTGCTGTAAGTTTTTTCATAATGCTCATTAACTCTTGGATTTCTTGTGGGGTTAACACAGCTGTTGGTTCATCAAAAATAAGGATATCTGCACCACGGTACAAGGTTTTTAAAATCTCTACACGCTGCTGCATCCCAACTGAAATGTCTTTTATTAATGCTTTTGGATTAACGGAAAGACCATATTGCGCCGACAGCTCAGCGATTTCTTTTTCGGCTTTTTGTTTATTCATTCGACCGCCCTTAGTTGGTTCAGAGCCAAGAATGATGTTTTCGGTAACAGTGAACGTATCGATTAACATAAAATGTTGGTGCACCATACCAATCCCTAAATCATTGGCGACATTCGGACTCGAAATCTCTACCCGCTTACCACGAACTCGGATTTCACCCTTTTCAGGTTGGTACAAACCAAACAACACGTTCATCAATGTAGATTTTCCTGCCCCATTTTCTCCAAGCAACGCATGAATTTCCCCTTTTTTCAGACGCAAATGAATGTTATCATTTGCCACTACTCCAGGAAACTCTTTGCGAATTCCGTCCATTTCAATGACATATTCCAAGACACACAACTCCTTTTCTATCTTGAGACAAAAGAAAGGCTAGTTTACGTACAACTAGCCTTTCCCTATCATGAACCTTACTGATTCGCCCACTCATCAAATTCATCATCTGTTTTAGGCACTTCGACTTCGCCATCAAGAATTTGCTGCTTGTACTCATCCATTGCCTCAACTATTTCCGGAGTTAGGTTGTCTCCCGTTGTTGCATAATCAATCCCATCGTCTTCAATGCCATACTCAAGCACTTCTCCACCTGGGAAGTTGCCTTCAAACGCCATTTCAGAAACTTCTTGAACAGCGATATCAACTCGTTTCACCATTGAGGTGAGCGTGACTGACTGTTCACCACCATCGACAATCCCTTCTTCATATTGGTCTTTATCAACACCAATTGCCCAAACGTCTTCTCCATTTTTAACGCGAGTGATTGTTTCAGTAAACAATCCATTCCCTGCGTTACCTGCTGCGTGATAAATGACGTCAGAACCCGTTGTATAAAGTGTATTAGCAATATTTTGTCCAGCTTGTGGATCAACAAATGATTCTGCATATTGAACAATCACTTCTGCATCAGGATTAACCGCATGAACACCAGCTTTAAATCCATTTTCAAACTTTTTGATTAGCTCACTCTCTACACCACCAATAAAACCAACTTTATCTGTTGCTGTCTGCATCCCTGCAGCTACACCAACAAGGAATGAACCTCATGTTCTTTAAACGTAATGCTTGCAACATTATCTAAATCAGGTACAACCGTATCAATAATCGCAATATTTGCGTCTGCAAATTGTTCCCCTACTGTTTTAACAGCATCTTCCATCAAGAAACCGATCGCCCAGCTAATGTCTGTGCCTTCTCTTGCTAATGAACGTAAGTTCGGCTCAAAATCCGCTGCAGCTCCCGAAGTTACATAGTCATAATTTATTTTTTCTTCAAGACCATTTGCTTCCCCAAATGCTTTAAGACCTTCCCATGAAAATTCATTAAATGATTTATCGTCGATTCCACTTAAGTCCGTTACCATTTTTGCTGTGAACTCAGAATTTTCTCCGCCATTATCCGACCCTGTAGCACTACCACCATTATCGCCAGAAGCGTCTTCTTGCCCACACGCAGCAAGCGTTATAACTGATGCAAGACTAATTGAAGCTACTTTCATCCACTTTTTCACGTAATATCCTCCTAAAGCCCCATTGCAGGAAGCCTTTTCCTTAAATTGGTTATTCACAGGGAAATAAAAGACATAAGTCCCATTCGTCTAACCAATCATACTATAGCACAAAACTAAAGAAAAAATAGCTTTTTGTAAAAAAATATCCGTATAATTATCTACAAAAATATCAAAACGTTTTTTTGTAAGCGTATTATTATATTATGAAAGGGATTTCTCTAATTTAATGTATGTTTTTTTGCTTTGTATTCGTTTACTTCACTTGCAAAACATTCATCAAAACAGCTGGAAAAAGCTTGTGACGATTTCGCCACAAGCTTTTCATCTGCTCGTTTTCAATTTTATTGGATAATATGAATAAAGGTTTCAGTATTTGGATGGTAAGAAACAATGCTTTCCAATGACCCAGATAAAGAAGAAATATTAATGTCAACTGGAACATTTTCAAAATGCTCTTCAATTCTCCCAGCAGCATATTGAGTCATTGCCACCACTTCTGCTTTCCCTTTGTACTGAATGTTCATATCAACGATTAGCTTCGTTAGCTCATTATCTTCATACCGAGCTCGTCCGACCACGCCAACATGATTATCAAAAAAAGATTGGATATCTGCTTGGAATTGAGAAAAACGTGAAGCATCGTTTTGATGCTCTTCACTTGCTACGCTAGACGGGAAGTACAGATGCTTTTGATTAATATCGTCCCAATCTACATTGCCGTTTGGTTCAAACAAACCAACTTTAAAGAAATTGCCAGCATTAATCGAATTGCTTGGTTGTTCACTAAAGAGGGCTACGACAATAGGTACCTCACTCAAGTCCTCTTCTTTATTGCTAGCACCATTACGCAGCCGATCGACAATCTCTTCAGCAAAGGCCATCCCTTCTTCCTCCTGCTTACTGCTAGAGATTGGCACTTCTCCAGTCCGGCCGTCCGATGTAAATGAATACTCACTATAAAGGGACAACCCAAGTACAATGCCTGCTGTCACATAATCATCGTTATCATCAACGCCCATATAATTATGTTCGAGTACATTCGATAAGACCCAAGGACTGTTTTTGTTCTTCTCAAAATCGTCTTCACCTTCACCAAGAGCTGGATTCAAGCCACCTGGATTACCAGGGTCATCGTCAGTCGGTTCTTCATAACGTCTAATCCAGCTTCGAAGGGTATCGCGGGTTAGATGCTCCCCCTCTTGAAAATAATAACTGTCCGGGCTAAATGTATCTTTTGCAATTTCTTCAAGACCAAGTTCCAGCCAATCTAAATCTTTTCTGCTCATGCCAAGGTCTAAGCCATAACCACGAGTCTCACCATGTATATAGGACCCTTCACGCAATACATTCGAATAATAGTTCTCTTCTGACGGAATCGATGGCACAACGCTTAGCGAGTCATCAACCTCCGAGACGTCAGGCGCTTGTTCTGGCCCTTCATCTTGTCCATCACCAAACAAATTGCACCCACTAGCGCCAGCAAACTAAACCCAATGATCCCCATCGCTTCACTTAACAAGCCCCTTTCTCACTCTGTTTCTTCAATTGCTTCAACAAACTCGCTCTCAGTCCATATCTCAATCCCAAGACTTTCTGCCTTCTTTTGCTTCGAGCCTGCGTCTTCACCAGCTACAACTAAATCTGTTTTCTTGCTCACACTGCCTGTAACTGTGCCACCAAGTGCTTCGATCTTCTCCTGCGCTTCGCCACGAGTCCAATGTGTTAGCTTCCCTGTTAAAACAACGGTTTTACCAGCAAACACTGTATCATCTGTTGCCTCTGTATTTGTTACTTTCTTTGGGCCAGTGTAATTCATATTAACTCCGGCATTCATTAATTTTTCTAGCAACGAATGAACTTCTGGTTTATCAAAATAGGAAGCAATTGAATCGGCCATTTTTTCACCAATCTCATTCACTGCAAGCAAGTCTTCAACCGTTGTACTGCGCAACCTTTCAATTGACTCAAATTCGTATGCCAACGTTTTTGCTGCTTTGGCCCCTACAAAACGAATACCTAAACCAAATAAAAGCCGTTCAAGCGAGTTCTCTTTCGAACGATCAATTGCTGCGAGTAAGTTATCAACCGACTTTTCACCCATCCGTTCAAGCGCAAGAAGTTCATCTCGGTCTAATTTATACAAATCGGCAACATCAGCAATCAATTCATGTAAGAAGAGTTGGCTTATGACTTTCTCACCTAATCCATCGATGTTCATTGCATTCCTGGAAACAAAGTGAATCAATCCTTCTCGAATCTGCGCTGGGCACTTCGGATTTAAGCAACGTAAGGCGACTTCTCCTTCAATTCGATCAAGCTTGCTTGAGCACTCTGGACATTCTGTAGGCATCGAAAAATCAACTTCATCACCTGTTCTTTTTTCCGTTATCACGCCAACCACTTCTGGAATGATGTCCCCTGCTTTTTTGACAATAACGGTATCGCCTAACTTCACATCTTTTTCTCGAATTAAATCTTCATTATGAAGTGATACACGTTTGACCGTTGTTCCAGCTACTAAAACAGGATCTAAAATCGCAGTTGGAGTGACTACGCCAGTACGACCCACATTTAATTCAATATTACGTAATACAGTCAGTACTTCTTCTGCCGGAAATTTATAAGCTGTTGCCCAGCGAGGGCTTTTAGCAGTAAATCCAAGCATTTCGTGTTGGCTTAATGCGTTGACTTTCACCACAACACCGTCGATTTCATACGGAAGTTCGTGGCGCTTTTCTACCCAACCTTCCGTAAATGCAATGACTTCATCAATTGTAGAGCATAGTGTCGCCTCTTGGCTCACTTTAAAACCAAGTTCCGTCAAGAACGTAAGTCCTTCATAGTGAGACTGCAAGTCTTTCCCATCAACTTGACCAATTGAATACGCAAACATTGATAAATTCCGTTTCGCCGCTATTTTTGGGTCAAGCTGTCGCAAAGAGCCAGCCGCGGCGTTACGCGGATTTGCAAACTTCTCCTCACCTGCGGCCTCTTTTGCTTCATTTAATTTTTCAAAAGAACCTTTTGGCATATACGCTTCACCACGTACTTCAATTGAGACAGACTCGCGCAAGCGCAGTGGAATTGCTGCTACCGTCCGCAGATTGCTTGTAATGTCTTCTCCAGTTGTTCCGTCTCCACGTGTTGCTCCGCGTACAAGTTTGCCATTTTCATATGTAAGCGAGACGGCAAGGCCGTCAAACTTTAGTTCACACACATATGAGACATCATTGCCTACCGCTTGCTTAACACGACGATCGAAATCTCTTAGATCATCTGCCGAGAATGCATTGGACAAGCTCATCATTGGAACTTCGTGGGCCACTTTTTTAAACGCGGATGCTGGAGCCCCACCGATCCGTACACTCGGCGAATCTTCTGTCACAAGGTCTGGAAATGCTTCTTCAAGCTCTAGCAACTCCTTCAATAACCGATCGTATTCCGAATCTGGCACTTGTGGCTTGTCTAGCACATAGTACTGGTATCCATATTCTTCTAAAGTGGTTTGTAGCTCCTTTAAGCGTTCCTCGGCGTGTTGCTTGTCCATGTAGTGATCTCCTTCTCGTTATGCTTTAGTAATTGGGGCAAATTTAGCGAACAGCCGCTTAATGCCTGTTGGAGGTGTAAAGGCAATATCGAGCTCAACCGAGTCTCCTTCTCCTTTAATGCTCACAACAGTGCCTGTGCCCCACTTTTTGTGCTCTGCTTTATCACCGACAGCCATTCAAATCCATCGCCACCAGTTGTT
>BAXC01000174.1 GCA_001310375.1 Bacillus sp. JCM 19041
CCTCTGCAACTAATTCTTCAGGTTTATACCATTTGCCTCCTTTAACAACCCACTCAACGGATTGACTATTCTCTATATGCGTTAACGGATCAGCACGCAGCACAAGAAAATCTGCAACCGCTCCTTCTTTTAATTCGGCAGACATACCAAATTCACGAGCTGGGATAGTCGTTGCCGCTTGAATCGCCTCAAACGGTGTAAAACCGGCTTTTACGAGGAGCTGTAGTTCACGATGCAATGAGAGTCCAGGATATGTATCCACACCGGCTGGTGTATCCGTACCTGCCAAGATACTACCTCCAATTTCTTTGTACCTATTCGTCAACAAAGATGTATAGATAAAAAGCCTTTCTTTTTTTGATTTATTTACATAAGGACGCACATAATCCCACTGTCCAATTAATCCATTTAGTGCAGGGCCTTTGAATTGCCATTTTGGCTTCCATGCATCTCGTCCTGACCCTTGATTAAATAAAACCATTGTTGGAACAAGTTTTACATCATGCTTTTTTAGATCAGCACATAATTCCTCGACACCAGCTATTCCATCCCAATTAGTGAACATTGCTTGATCCTCTTCTTCCGACAAAAGACAATGCCAACCAGGAACAAGAGACTGCAACATTCCGGAATTATGTTCTAAATAGCGAACACCGATTTTAGCTGCAGTAAGAGCATTTACATCAGTGGACGCAAGCAAATCAGCACTCACTTCAAGCCCCTGCTGATTCGACTCACGTACAACCGCCTCCATAACAGACCGGCTTAGACGTCCATACACCTTAATAAACGAAGCCCCAATAGCCACTTGACGTTTTACTTCTTCAATAGCCTCTTCTTTTGAATTTGTCGAAAGCGAACCCATGCTTGTCTCACCCCAAAGTCCAGGGACGCCATCAATCATGCGATCAGTTGTGTAGACTCGAGGAGAAGCAGATTGTTTGGCTGCTTCAAGCAAAGGTTTTAAAGTAAAGAAACTTCCAGCTGTATTGCGCACAGATGTGATACCAGCTGCAGTAAACAGCGGTGCATAACTTGGATTTATATGGCAGTGGCTATCAATTAATCCTGGTATAACGTAATAGCTTGCTTTTTGATCGGATGCAGACTGAAGTCGTTTGATTTGCCCATTTACTATGTCTATTGTTTTTGTTTCATAGATTCCTGATTCCGTATTTAATACGTAGAAAGGTTCTGCTTGATTCATCCCGTTACCTCCTATTTTGTTAATATTTTAAACTACGCATTTAAAAGAATATTGTTTCAAAAATCACTGTAAAAACTAAAAAGGCATCTCCGTCGAGCACACCCTGCTCCAGGCTAAACTACAAAAAAGCTCACCTAGTTCCCTAGGTGAGCTTTTCCATTTACTTTTGAATTGGTTTTTTCATTAATCCATAAAGCACGCCAGTTACAATCGCACCAATTACGATTGCTAGTGCATATAAACCCATATAAGAGACTGTACTATCATTTACTAACAACATCGTGAAGATTCCACCGTGTGGCGCTGGTA
Organism: Bacillus sp. JCM 19041; assembly: GCA_001310375.1. Taxonomy (GTDB): domain Bacteria; phylum Bacillota; class Bacilli; order Bacillales; family Bacillaceae_D; genus Shouchella. Next base: position 1,517 of record BAXC01000174.1, read on the forward strand.
ATGCGATTTGGAACAGACCTGTAAGGCCACCAGCAATACCTGCACCGACAACACTTGCTGAAATCACCCGAATTGGGTCTGCTGCAGCAAACGGTATCGCTCCCTCTGTGATAAACGAAGCGCCAAGCACGTAGTTCGTGCGCCCTGATTCACGTTGTTGTTTTGTAAATTTATGCTTCCAAAACGTTGTTGCGATTGCGATACCGAGTGGCGGCACCATCCTGCAGCCATAACTGCTGCCTGTGGCCCTAGGTTTCCAGCATCAAGCATAGCAATTCCAAATGTATAAGCAGCTTTGTTAATCGGTCCACCCATATCAATTGCCATCATCACACCAAGGATAATCCCTAGAATAACCATGTTTCCAGTACCTAAATCACCAAGCCAATTTTGTAATCCTATATTTACTGAAGCGAGCGGAGCAACTAAGAAGAACATAATAACACCAGTAAATAAGATATTCAGCACAGGGGTAAATAAGATTGTCCGTAACCCTTCAAGTGCCTGAGGCATTCCAGATAAAAGCTTTTTAACGAGTAACGCCATGTAACCAGCTAGAAAACCAGCGATTAATCCACCTAGAAATCCTGCATCATTGTTAAATGCCATATAACCAGCAATCAAACCAGGTGCAAAACCAGGACGGTCAGCGATACTCATCGCAATAAACGCTGCAAGCACTGGAATAAAGAGCGCAAAGGCATTATCTCCACCAATTGCACCTAGAATATCCGTAATGACATTGTCTTCACCAAGAAACCATTCGGATTCAAACAAGAAACTAATGGCAAGTAAGATCCCGCCACCAATAACAAACGGAAGCATATTCGATACACCGTTCATTAGATGCTTGTAGATGCTATTTCCGAATGACTGTTTGCTGCCTGTATTATCTTCAGCTTCACTTTTACTGCCACCACCACGGTAGACTGGTTCTTCTCCAGCGAGAGCACGATCAATCAACTTACCAGGTTTACGAACACCGTCCGCTACAGGTGAAATGACAATTTTTTTGCCATCAAAGCGATCCATTTCCACTTTCGTATCTGCAGCAACAATAATTCCATCTGCACGATCAATGTCCTCTTGGGTTAATTTACTTTTCACCCCACCGGAACCATTTGTTTCTACTTTAATCTTGTAGCCGCGTTCCTGCGCTTCCTTTTTAAGTGCATCTGCAGCCATATATGTGTGAGCAATACCAGTTGGACAACCTGTTACACCAAGAATAAATTTATCCGCATCTCCAGAAGCGCTTACGTTTTCTTCCTCTTCTTCTGTCTGATCTTCTTCAGCTTCTTTTGTATCAATCGTTACAATGACATCATTCAATGATGTAGCGTTTAATAGATTCTTCCTAAAGGTGTCATCCATTAAGAAAGTGGACAACTTCGACAACGTTGCTAAATGTTCATTGTTCGCACCTTCTGAGGCTGCAATCATAAAGAACAAGTTACTTGGTTGTCCATCAAGCGCCTCATAATCAATTCCTTCTTTAGAACGACCAAATGCAATTGCAGGTGTTTTTACAGCTGCTGTTTTGGCATGAGGAATCGCAATTCCTTCCCCAAGGCCCGTTGTGCTCTGTTCTTCACGAGCCAAAATCGCCTTCTTGTACTCTGCTTTATTTTCGAGACGTCCGGCTTCGTCTAATTTAGAAACCAATTCCTCGATGACTTCTGCTTTCGATGACGATTGCAAATCAAGAATCATCGTATCTTGTTTGAGTAAATCAGAAATCTTCATCTCTACTTTACCCCTTTCCGTTTATGAGATTTATTATGATTGAAATGGCGTTACATGAATCTCTTCCATTAAAGCTTCGATCGTATTTCGTTCGGCAAAACCAGTTGAAAATGCTGTTGCGCTTCCTGAAGCAACCGCAAAGCGAAATGCATCAATAAGCGTTTTTCCTTCTTCTTTTGCACAAACAAATCCAGCTACCGTTGAATCACCAGCACCAACCGAATTTTTCACCGTTCCTTTTGGCGTATTCGCAAAAAGAATCGTTTCCGCTGTTGCTAGAAGGGCACCGTCACCAGCAAATGTGACGAGTACATACTCAATACCTTGATCGATTAGAGCTTTCACATATGGAACAGCTTCTTTTAATGTAGAGATTTCAGCACCTGTCAGCTCACTCAGCTCATGCTGATTCGGTTTAATAAAAGTAGGCTTAGCTTGAATGACATCAGCCAATGCGGTCCCACTCGTATCAACATAAACCTTTACACCTTGCTTTTTTAATTGAGAAGTCCATGCTGCGTATACGTCCGCTCTTAATGCCGGAGGGACACTTCCCGCCAAAACAATCGCGTCACCTTCTACAAGCCCTGAAAATTGGGCTTCTAATTTTTCTAGGTCACTAGCTGAAACGTCAGGAGAAACACCGTTAAGTTCTGATTCTTCTCTTGCATTAATTTTAACGTTAATACGCGTATCCCCATCAACTTGAATAAAAGATGCTTGAATTTGTTCCTCCTCAATTGATGCTTTAATGTATTCACCTGTAAAACCACCGATAAAACCTAACGCCGTACTTTTATGCCCCATACGTTTTAATACGCGTGAGACGTTGATGCCTTTACCACCTGGCGCTTTGTGATCTGCCTTCGTTCGATTCACTCCCCCTAGTTCTAAAGTATCTAGAGAAACAAAATAGTCCATTGCTGGATTTAGAGTGACTGTGTAAATCATAGTTCTACCACCTCAACTGTCGTCCTAGCTGTTAATTGTTCAAAGAGGCGTGCATTTTCTTGCTTGACATAGGAGCTCGTAACAAGTGTAACTTTGTTTGCATCTGCAAACTTTGAAAAGGCAATATCGCCAAACTTCGTATGGTCTGCTAACACAAACGCATGCCGTGCCAGTTAATTGCTTGCGCTTTTATAAAAGCTTCTTCTGGGTCCGGCGTCGTACATCCATCATCGGCTGTTACCCCGTTTGTGCCCATAAATACGCAATCAAAGCGAAATGATTCAATCGTTTCAAGCGCGCTTCTACCAACAAATGCATGTGTTCCCTTTTTAACATGGCCCCCAAGAACATGGGTTTCAATTTCTGCATCAAGCAAGGCAGTGATATTCATCAACCCATTTGTCACAACAACGATATTTTTTCCTTTTAAAAACGGAATCATTTCAAACGTAGTACTACCAGCATCTAAAAACAAACAATCTCCTTCTTGAACAAGTTCAGCTGCTTTTTTAGCAATCCGAACTTTTTCTTGACGGTTTTTGAACGTTTTTTGTTCCATTGTTGGTTCATCACGTTTTTTCTGCAATAACGTTGCCCCGCCATGAATGCGCTTTAATTTCTTTTCTTGTTCAAGTTCTGTTAAATCGCGACGGATCGTTGATTCTGAAGCACCTGTCTCTATGATCATATCTTGTATTTTAACCACTTCATGTGTGTAAAGAAGCGCAAGTATTTTCTCCTGTCTTTCCAATGTCAACATGGAAACACACCTCTACTCTCTTTATAAATTTAGTATACAACCAAAAACATTCATCATCAATCATTTTCACTCAATAATAATCATACATTTTCTACCACTATTTTATTTTTATTTGTTTCAAGCACCAGCTGTATAGCGACTATCTTTTCGCGATATCTCAAACAGCAATTCATTCTATTCTACGAAAACAAATGACCGCAGCACGAAGCTGCGGTCATTTGTTTATTCGTTTAGCGCTTCCACCTTTTCGGCCAGTTCTGTCCAACGTTCAAGTGTTTCTTCAAGCTGGACATCAAGCGCTCCTTTTTCTTTCATTAAATCGGCTATCTTTCCGTAATCACTACCAGCTTGTGCAATATCTTCTTCAAGCTGTTGCTGCTTTTCTTCCATTTTGGCAATACGGTCATCGATCTGATCCCATTCACGTTGTTCGTTATAAGAAAGTTTCTTGTTCTCTTTTTTCCGTTCTGGAACAACAAACGACTTGTCTTGTTTTGCAGGCTCCACTTTTTGCTGCTTTTCTTCCAAGTAGTTTGTGTAGTCTCCTTGGTAACGCTCTACTTTTCCGTCTATAAAGATGAGCATTTTATCAACAACACGGTCAAGGAAATAACGGTCATGGGAAACAGTTACAACAACGCCAGGGAACGTATCTAAATAATCTTCCAATACCGCTAGCGTTTCAACATCAAGATCATTTGTTGGTTCATCGAGAAAGAGAACATTCGGTTCACTCATTAATATCCGTAGCAAATACAGTCTACGCTTTTCGCCGCCAGACAGGCGTCTAATGTACGTCCATTGCTGGGAACGAGGAAACATAAACCGTTCCAACATTTGCTCCGCTGTAATCTGATCCCCTTTTGCAGTATAGACGACTTCGGCGATTTCTTTAATGTAATCAACGACACGCAAGTTTCCATCAAGCTCTGCATCATCTTGCGTATAATACCCAATTCGAACAGTTTCACCAACACTAACTTCTCCTGCATCTGGAGAAATTCGACTCGCCATTAGATTCAATAACGTTGTTTTTCCACTACCATTCTCACCAATAATGCCAAGTCTCTCGTCTTTCGTAATAAGGTAAGACAAATCGTTAAACAACGTCTTATTTTGATAAGATTTACTTACACCTTCAAGCTCAATAACCTGTTTACCAAGTCGATGCGAACCAATTGCTACGTCTAATTGCGAGCGAGATTTAGGTCCTTCTTGAGCATCAAGTGCTTCGACTCGTTGAATACGAGCTTTTTGCTTTGTTGTCCGCGCTTTCGCACCTCGTCTCAACCAGGCAAGTTCACGGCGTAACAAATTCTGCCTTTTGTCTTCCGCCTGCTCTGCTTGCGCTTCCCGTTCCGCTTTTGCTTCTAAATACGTTTCGAAATTCCCAGAATATCGATACAAATTCCCATCTGATAACTCAAAAATCGTATTAGCAACTCGATTTAAGAAGTAGCGGTCATGGGTTATGACAATAAGTGCGCCCCGATACTGTTTTAAATAACTTTCTAACCATTCTACCGTCGCATGATCTAAATGGTTTGTTGGCTCATCAAGCAACAGCAAATCAACAGGCTGAATTAACGCTCTTGCAATCGCAACGCGTTTTTTCTGACCACCAGATAACGTGCCAAGCTGTGCTGATAACTGAGTAATACCCAGTTTAGTCAAGATTGTTTTTGCTTGCGTTCCTGCTTCCCAAGCATCAACTTTATCCATCTCTGCTTGAAGTTTAATCAACCCAGCTTGTAACTGTTCATTTGTTGGATCCTTTTCAAGAGTAGCAAGTCCTCTTTCATAATTGGCAACCACCTTCATTATTTCCGAATCACCTTTATAAATATAGCCAAGCACCGTTTC
>BAXC01000175.1 GCA_001310375.1 Bacillus sp. JCM 19041
CTTGAGGACGCTGCAAAGTGAGCCGATGACTCCCATTATGGACGTTTTTTAAACAAACCTTTGTTGGAGAATCAACTAATTGCATTTTCGCCTGGTGTTGGCGCGGTTTCTTTACTTGTGGCGGCAGGTATATTTCTTATGTTAGCTCTATTTTGTGGTTGGTGGTTTAAAAAAAACGCGGTATACAGCCGTGAGTACAGTTTTATTTGTTGGTACGGCTTATCTTGGTCTAATGGCAAGTAGCTCGCCAGGGGAAATTCCGGTCAATTTAACTGTTCATGACTCGGTGGAAGACGCGATAACAGTTGGTAATGAGGATGATGAACTCGAATTAATTGAGACTGTGGAATTAGATGATCATTCAATTGGTGCGATTTATTCTGTAAATGAAAGACATTTAGCAGCGGAGCGATTGCTTGTTGAAGCGGACGGCTATCGGAAGTATCTTGATGCAGAAGTCGAATTAGAAAACGGTTTTCTAACAGGTGGGGACCGGTTTATGGATACGTTTATGTTTATTGAAAATGATTGGATTGATGAAGAAAAAGTAAGTACTTATGTGTCGCTCGGTTATGTAACAGAGGATATTGCTGAAGTAGAAATTATTTTTTCAGATGCTGTTGTCTCTGTGCCAGTATCTAATCAAGTGTTTCTGCAAGTATTGAGCGTAAATCAGGCGTTTGAAGAAGCACATCGGTTTATTTTATATAATGAAGCTGGCGAACAAGTACATGAAGTGGAGAAGCGTCAATTTATTCATGAAGGGCATGTGCATTAAAAAAAGAGGGGAGAGCGTATGGAGAACTCATACAGAGAGCATCTTGAAGAAGCGGCACTATGGAGAAATAGATTAACAGCCAACTTAGAGCAGCCGCTAACAGAAGCAGCCGCGAAAGAGCTCGCCCGATTAGCTTCAATCCGTTTTGAACGCCGGCAAGAGTTAGATTCATTTATGGAGAAATGGATACAAGAATTAGCAGGCTTTGATCAAGTGAACCAGGATTTAGAGGAGCTCCAAAAGAAGGCACGGTTGGCAAAGTGGCAGCAAGATAAGATCTTACAAAAGGAATGGCCTCTCTTAAGAGAGACGGACCTGCCGCGTATTAAAAAACAAGAGACAAAACAAATTAGTGAACAAGCAGAGCAGTTTCTTCGAGACTTGTCTAGCAGTGAACAGTTTCTTGATGATAGCTTAGTGAAAACAATTGTTGCGAAACAAACAAAATTAAAAGAAACTGCAGATGCTTTTTTGGCGGGATTTCAAGGTAATTATTACTCAAAGAGCTTGTTTGCTGAATTGAAACAAGAAGTGTATGAAATGCAAGTGCTCAGCGAAACGTTTTATGATGAGGTAACGAAGCAACTAGGAACAGAGAACACTAAAACGGCATTGGTCGAGCTTGATGAGATGATTGGCATGACTAAGGTAAAAAAGCGGGTTAAGAAACTGTACGAATTCTTAAAGTACCAAAAAGAAAGACAACAGCATGGTTTTCAAACAAGTAATCTTTTGAACTTAAATATGATCGTTACTGGTAATCCAGGAACTGGAAAGACAACGATTGCGCGTTTACTTGCATCGATTTACCATGAACTTGGTGTGCTTGAAAAACCTACAGTTTATGAAGTGGATCGTGCTCAACTCGTTGCGGGATATATTGGACAAACAGAAGAACAGACCCTCGCTGCTATTGAACGGGCATCAGGAGGAATCTTATTTATTGATGAGGCGTATAGCTTAAGGCGAGAAGGTCAAGCTGGGAATGATTACGGACAAGCTGTGATTGATACGTTAGTGTCTGCGATGACAAGTGGAGCTTATGCAGGTACATTTGCTGTTATCCTAGCAGGCTATCCAAAAGAAATGCGCGAATTTGTTCGTTCAAATCCAGGGTTAAGCAGTCGTTTTCCGGAACAAAACCACTTACATTTACTTAATTACTCTAGTGGAGAGCTTATTCAAATAGCTGAAAAAAAAGCGCTTGACCATGATTTTATTTTTACTGAATCAGCATTAAAAGCGGTTGAAGCAGAAATAGAACGAGTGCAAGTTGATCATACTTTCGGGAATGCAAGGGTCGTTGAGGATATCGTGCGGGATGCGATATTTGAGAAAGGGGCGGAAGGGTTTAGAGAAACAGAGACGGATTTTGTTCTGCTTGAGCAAAAACACGTCAAAAACAATAAAGTTGAAGCAAACAATGACGCACTAGAACAATTGGATCAACTAGTTGGTCTGCATGAAGTAAAGAAAGAACTGAAAAAGTTGACCGCGTTTGCTAAAGTAAAAGAAGCAAGGAGAAGGATGGAACTACCAGTTCCACCAATGCCATTGCACACTGTTTTTGCTGGACCTCCTGGTACTGGGAAAACGACGGTTGCTCAGCTTTATGCGCAAGCATTAAACCAAATTGGACTGCTAAAACGGGGACATGTAATAACTGTAGGCAGGAGCGATCTTGTTAGTGGCTTTGTTGGTCAAACAGCTATAAAGACAAATCAAGTCATTGAAGATGCTATTGGTGGGGTATTATTTATTGATGAAGCATACTCACTTGTCCAAGGCGGCGCAAATGACTATGGGGGAGAAGCCATTACGGCGTTAACTCAAGCAATGACAGAATATGAAGAGGAACTCGTTGTTATTTTTGCTGGGTATGAAAGCGAGATCGAGCTTCTATTAAAAAGCAATCCCGGGCTTAGGTCAAGGGTGAGAAAAGAGATTCACTTTCCTGATTACAGTAGTGAAGAATTATATGCAATCCTAATGCAAAAAGCAGAAGGGTACGGCTATACGTGGTCAGAAGAGGCTCACTCGAAATTAAAATGTCATTTTGAACAAGAAACAATTAAAGGCAATGGCCGTTATGTTGCAAAGTTATTTGAGGATTTAATTCAAGAACAAGCAGTTCGCATGTCTGACGATGAGACAGAGGTTGCGAAGTTGATGATCATTAATGAAGAAAGTGTCATGCAAGTGATTGGGGAGGGATAAGAGATAGAACTCGCTAATCGTTTAGACCAAGTCAATATAACCTGAATTAGCGAGCATATGCAAAGCTTGGTGAAGTCTTTCTGTTTCTAAAGGAGCGGCCTCAATCACGTCTGCACTAATTGCTAGCTGGTTGGTAGAGTATAGATAAAGCATAAGTCCGATTGCATCAGCACTTAATGTCTGATCGTTAAACAAGTCAGTTGGAATTGCTACACTGTTATTGTCATTTAAAGCGTGCGCAAATCGTTTGAGGTAAATGATCATGGAATGGTCCGTCCTTTCTACTCAGTTAAGTATAGCAGAGCATTGTCGAAATTGCGCATATAGATAATCGCATAGAGGATAAAAAAGCCAATCAGGTTCACTACCTGATTGGGCTTTTTTTGTAATGTGAGCCAATTTAACTTTTTACGAGCTAGAGAACTTAATTGGTCTCGGTTGCTTTTAAGAAAACAAGTGATCAATAAATGTTCGTTCGCTTTCAGTTAATGACACATCGACGGTCTTAACATTATCTAATAACTGGTCAGCACGTTTGGCTCCAGGGATTAATATGTTAATTTCTGGTCGGGCCAAATACCATGCAAGCACGACATGGGCGATGTCCACTTTATGGTTCTCCGCTATATCGGCAATACGATTCACTTTCTCGATGTTTTGAATGAATGTATCCCCTTGGAAATGTTTTTGAGAGTTTCGTAAATCTCCTTCTGGGAATGTTGTTGTTTTGTTGTATTTTCCAGCAAGCAATCCTGATACAAGTGGGAAATAAGGGATAAAGGAAATGTTGTTTTCCATTGCATAAGGAAACAATTCATTTTCTGCTTCTCTGTTTAGCAAGTTATATTCCCCTTGATACACGTCGACGTCACCATGTTTATTTGCGTGCTTCAACTGTTCAAGGCTGAAATTAGAAACACCAATCGCGCGTATTTTTCCGGCTTTCTTTAGTTCAGCAAGAGCTTGAACTGCCTCATCTTTAGGTGTGTGTTCATCAGGGAAGTGAATGTAAAACAAGTCAATATAATCGGTTTTTAATCTATTTAAAGCATCATCGACCGACTGTTTTAGAAATGCTGCAGAGTTGTCTAAAACATACTCTCCATCTACTTTCTTATGTGCAGCCTTTGTTGCAATGACAATCTCATTACGATTAAATTCTTTTAGTACTTCCCCAATCAATTCTTCAGAACGTCCTTCGCCGTAAATAAAAGCTGTGTCTAAAAAATTGACTCCACTCTTAATGCTTTGTCGAACAAGGTTTTTGCCTGTTTCTTCATTTAAATTTGGATATAAATTATGTCCACCAACAGCATTCGTTCCGAGTCCAATCGGAAATACAGTCACATCTGATTTTCCAAGTGTTGTCTTATTCATGTTTAACACCCTCCTCTTTTATCCTCTATATTTTAACGTATTCCCACAAAGAAATGATCAAAACATTGTTCTTATTTAGTTTAATGAGCGAAAAAAAGCAATTCGTTCAACAAAGCGCGCAAATGCATAAGCGAAAGGCAGAACAAGTAACGAACAAACAATGTTGTATATCGTACTGGCGTGGGCAAGTTGTAAACTTGTTGTATCGGCTAATAACGATGAGAAATGAGCTAAAAAAGCAATAAGTGGGTAAAAAAGCAAGGCGCCAAGGAGATTGAGCCAAATATGGGCATGTGCGACAAGGCGAGCGCTCGCTCCTGCACCGATACTTGCAATGTACGCGGTTAAACAGGTTCCAATATTTGCTCCAAGCATGATCGCGACACCGGATTCCATTGTAAGACCTTGGCTTTTAATAAAGCTCATTGCCATACCGATGGTTGCTGTACTTGATTGAACAATTGTTGTCACTAATGCTCCAACAGTGATTCCAGCAAAATGGCTTGAATTTGTCCACTGGAAAAAATCGTGAGTGATAGAAAACGAACTAAGTGGTCCAGTGAGGGAAGCTAACCCGTCCATTGCTAAAAAGATGCAGCCGATTCCAAAAGAAACACAACCTAGCGCATACCATAATTGCTTTGGAATCAATAGAAAGAGCAAGCCAATCACAAGCAATGGAATAGCTAAGCTTGTCATTTCAAAAGCAATGAGCTCTAGTGTGAAGCAAGAGCCGATATTAGCTCCTAAAATAACCCCGATTGTATGTTTAAATTGCAAAAGGCCGGTTGCGACAAGTCCAACTAACAGTACGGTTACAACAGAACTGCTCTGAAAAAGAGCTGTAAATATAATCCTGCTATTAAACCTTTTAGTGGGGAACTGGTCATTTTAAGTAGTGCGATCTTTACACGGTCCATTCCTGTTTGGAGCAGACCAGCACGCAATATATAAATGCCGAATAAGAATAAAGTAATGAAAACAGCGAGTAATGAAAAAAGTTCTTTACCCATATGATCACCTCGTCCTCTCACTATATGGACAACGATTGGCAAGCATACCAATTTTCTTAATAGTCGACTATGGAACTTCTATCTTACAGTTGACCGTAAGCTTTTGCTGTATTATAATTTACACAGACGTGCCGTATGCACGTATTGAGTTTGGTTGTTTTCGGAGGGAGGGAAATAGAATGGCAGAAACTCGTGTTCGCAAAAACGAATCGATTGATGCTGCACTTCGTCGCTTTAAGAGATCGCTCTCTAAAGAAGGAACGTTAGCTGAGGTAAAAAAACGTAAACACTTCGAAAAGCCAAGTGTGAAGCGTAAAAAGAAATCTGAAGCGGCTAGAAAACGCAAGTTCTAATTTTTGAGAGGGTGGTTTCACTTGACTCTTCTTGAGAGGTTAAACCTGGATATGAAGACCGCGATGAGAAATAAGGAAAAAGAAAAACTTTCCGTTATTCGCATGGTGAAGTCCTCATTACAAAACGAGCAAATTAAGCTCGGACGTGAACTTACTGATGATGAGAGTAATACTGTTCTTAATCGTGAAGTAAAGCAGCGTAAAGAATCCCTCCATGAATTTAAGCAAGCGAATCGTGAAGATTTAGCATCTAAGCAAGAATCGGAACTATCCGTGCTTGAACAATATATGCCAAAACAATTAACGGAAGAAGAACTTAAGTTAATTGTAAAAGAGACGGTAGCTGAAACTGGTGCTATGTCAAAGGCTGATATGGGCAAAGTGATGGGTGCGATTATGCCTAAAGTGAAGGGCAAAGCCGATGGCGGCCTTGTTAATCGACTGGTCATGGAGCATTTGTCTAATTAACCAAGATGATGAAACCTCTGCTAAAAAGCAGAGGTTTTTTGGGTTTCTCACGCTGTTTCGTTTGGTTTTCGGGCTATAGCATGATAAACTTTTTATAGAAAAATGAAACCAAATGGATTGGTAATTCGTAAGAAAATAGTAGAATTTTTG
>BAXC01000176.1 GCA_001310375.1 Bacillus sp. JCM 19041
TGCCCGATTCTGTCACCAAGCTCGCCCCATTTTCTCGTTGAAAGCAAGTTTCCAAGACCTGTTATAGAAAAAGCAACTCCTGCCAAAAAGGCCATATTCTCAGTTGAGTGAGTCAAATCATTAACAAATAAGGCAAGTAATGGTTGAACACTAAATAAGGCCATTTGAATAATAAGCGCTACAGCCATTACCATAATCAACATCGGTTGTTTAAGAATATGTTGTACTACTTCCCTCGAGCGGTAATTCTTCCTTTTTTCTCCTTTTTCCGTATAAAGAACTTCCTTGACACCAAACACAACAAGCAATGCTGCAAGAAACAATATCGATGACGTTAATATAAATGTTAATTCCATTCCAACCGTGTCAGCAATCAGACCGCCAAACAACGGTCCGAGCAATCCACCTGATACAGTACCAGTTTGAAGGGTACCAAGTGTTTGTCCTGCTGTCTTCTTACTGCTTTGCGCAGCTATTAATGCCATTGAGGCAGGGATAAAGCCAGTCGCTAATCCCATAAAAGCTCTTAAAACAAACAATGATTCAACAGAATTAACATAACCCATTAAGAAGACGGAAATGGAGATACCAAATGCAGTACCAATTAATACTTTCTTTCTCCCAAAACGGTCACCAATCTTCCCCCAAATCGGCGCAACTAGAAATGCAACAAGAAATGAAACCCCAAAGACATAACCGGCCCACCGCTGCACTTCTTCGCCAGAGTAGTGACCAAATGATTCAATATACAAGGATAAAAAAGGGATAACCATGGTCATGCTTGCGCCAACAAAAAAATTGGCAAACCACATAATAATTAAATTCCGTTTCTCTGGTTGTATCTTCATCACCTTCGTTTTAAATTCATGCATTTTATTTCGTAAGTCTAAATATATAAGAAAAAAAAACAATCGTCAAACGTGCTCTCAACCTGATTTTAAGCAAAAAAGAAAGATAAAGGCTAATTAGTCAAATAATTATGCCCTTTTCACACTTTCATATTTAGTACATAAACTAATTATCAGGAATGGGGGGCGGTTTTAAAAATGGACAACGACAATGGGTGGACATTACTAATTACAGTACTTGTTTTGTTTATTTTGCTAGTTATTGTTGGCATTATCTTGTTTTATCTGTAAAACCTATGGAAATAAAGAAAGAGTCTTATACTGAATCGGTTGCAGATTCGTTACAGTTATACCTAGAAGCCTGATCTCACGGTCCACATCACCATATTGATCCCAGAGTTCTGATGCATAACGAAAATGTCATTTTTCTTCTGCACATAATCAGGCAAGCTCGTACGTCGTGTCATCGTATCGAAAGAACGATACCTAATTTTTTAACACGACAGTTTTCCCCTGTTTCTCCACTCTTTCCAATGAGCTTTGCACTTCTTGTGCTAATCTCTTTATTTGCTCCTGAACATCTTGCTCCGTTTTTAACGATTGTAGATAGGTGTGTTCCTTCCCGACAGACTTTCTTTCTCGATCAACTGTTAATGGTTTGTTGTCAATTCCACGGACTTTTTTATAATATGACATACCAGCCTTACCAAAGTGATGAATCAAATCCATTTGTTCCATTTTATATAGGTCAGCGCCAAAGTATATATTTAATTCATGCATTCTTTCGCTTGTTTTTGGACCAATGCCTGGAAATTTCTCAATCGGCAGTTCTTTAATAAATTCAACTGCTTTAGCAGGAGTAATAACGGTCAATCCCGCTGGTTTTTTCATGTCTGATGCGATTTTAGCAAGGAACCGATTATAAGAAACGCCTGCAGAACTCGACAACCGTGTTTCTTTCCATATGTCTTTCTGAATGCTGCGCGCAACTTTTATTGCGCTAGCTTCATTTATTTTATTCGTTGTTACATCTAAGTACGCTTCATCAATCGACATTGGTTCAACTAAATCCGTATAGCGATTCATAATGGCCCTAATATGATTAGATGCCTCTTTGTATGCCTTGTAATTGCCTTCAACAAAAATACCTTGCGGGCATTTTTTATAAGCTTCATAAGCACTCATTGCGGAATGAACACCGTACTTACGTGCTTCATAATTTGCTGTTGAAACAATGCCTTTTCCCCCCGTTTTTCTAGGGTGCTTAGCGATAATAACCGGTTTCCCTTTTAATGCAGGATTGTCTCGCTCTTCAACAGATGAAAAAAAAGCATCCATATCTATATGAATGATTTTGCGAGCTGTATCGCGATAAGGTTCAGGAAGTTGAATACCAGTAGAAGATGCCATAGCCTTCTTCCTTTCCAACAATCAATGTCACAATCATTTTAGCGAACATTTGCTCCCGTGTCAACTTAACGAAAACGTTCGTTCTTTATAGTGTGAAATTGAACAACATTATAAGGTTCAAAAATATATATTTTAAAATAGCATGATCATTTCAAGTTAGTGACTGTGCTATACTTATTGTCTATCTTTTTTGAAAGGGTGGTTTATTTGTTTAAAAACCTCGATTATTTGTGTGAGGGAACACCATTGCAAAAGAAAATGCATAACCTCCTCGCTAATTTAGGTATTTTTATGGATTTGTCTCCGTATAAACCTATTCTATGTGGAACGATACCTCTTGATATTAGCACCGCCTCATCTGACCTCGACATTATCATGGACGTGCGTAATTTTAATCAATTCAAACAAACGGTAGATAACCTATACAGTCATTTCCCTCACTACCACTTCCAATTGAAAACTGTACGCGGAACGTTAACCGCTAAAGCAAACTTCTTTGTTCAAGATAAAGAAATCGAATTGTTTGGTCAACCCCATCCGGTTGAAACACAATTTGCCTATTTGCATATGTGCATTGAATATGAGATTTTAAAACAACGCCCAGTTTTAAAAGAGAAAGTCATTCAATATAAAGAGAGCGGTATGAAAACTGAACCTGCTTTTGCGAGCTTACTTGGATTAAAAGGAGATCCATATGAAGCACTTATTCAATATGGAAGAGAACAGATTGGGATTGGATGCTTTAGTTAAGGCAACGTCGACTTATAGCAAGAAATGACGCTTTATGCGCTTGCCCAGGAAATAAAAAAAGTAAGGCAACTAATTCTTTTTACTTGTTTTACATACGTACCCTAAACATCCTTCTGTCTATCTTTAAAGCCAGAATAATATAGCTAAAGAAAAACGATACCGTAATGATCTAGGTCAACTTCCAATTTAATGACCAAAAGAAAAACCCTCAACACAATGTGTGTCAAGCTCCACCTCTTAATAGTTCTGCATGAACTGTTCGCGCTCCCACGGGTGAACTTGTGTGCGGAACATATCCCATTCAATTTCTTTTGCTTCGATAAAATGCTCAATTGCGTGCTCTCCGAGTGCTTTAACAAGCACATCATCTTTAACAAGGCTATCTAGCGCTTCTTTTAACGTTGCTGGCAAGTCTTTGATGCCTTCTTCAAGACGCTCTTCTTTGCTCATCACATAAATGTTTCGGTCCGTCGCTTCTGGTGGTGTCATTTTGCGTTTGATGCCATCTAATCCCGAAGCAAGCATAACGGCCATGGCTAAGTATGGGTTTGCAGATGGATCTGGACTTCTGACTTCGATGCGCGTTGAAATGCCTCTTGATGATGGAATTCGGACAAGTGGCGAACGATTACGCATCGACCAAGCGATGTATACTGGTGCTTCATAACCAGGTACGAGTCGCTTATAAGAATTAACAATCGGATTTGTAATCGCCGTAAATCCTTCAGCATGATCAAGCACACCGCTTAAAAATTGCATCGCCGTTTTGCTTAACTGGCTTTCCGTTTTTTGATCGTAAAAGACATTGCCCTCTTTATTAAATAAAGACATATTCAAGTGCATTCCGGACCCATTGACTCCAAATAAAGGTTTAGGCATAAACGTAGCGTGTAAACCATGTTTACGCGCAATTGTTTTTACTACAAGCTTAAACGTTTGAATGTTATCACATGTTGTTACTGCATCAGCATATTTAAAGTCGATTTCATGCTGTCCAGGGGCAACTTCATGGTGGGAAGCTTCAATTTCAAAACCCATGTCTTCAAGTTCAAGTACGATGTCACGGCGACAATTTTCACCAAGATCCGTTGGAGCTAAATCAAAATATCCTCCTTTATCATTTAATTCCAGTGTTGGTTCACCTTTTTCATCGTTTTTAAACAAGAAAATTCCGGTTCAGGCCCAATGTTAAAATCAGAGAAACCAAGTTCTTCCGCTTGTTTTAAAACACGTTTTAAAATACCGCGCGGATCACCCTCAAATGGAGTTGGTTCTTCTCCAGGTTTACCTGGTTGATAAATATCACAAATTAGGCGAGCAACTTTTCCTTTCTCTGGCGTCCAAGGAAAAACAACCCATGTATCAAGATCCGGATACAAATACATATCCGATTCTTCAATTCGCACAAACCCCTCGATTGATGAACCATCAAACATCATTTTGTTATCAAGCGCTTTTGAAAGTTGATCTACAGGGATTTCCACGTTTTTAATCGTACCGAGCAAATCTGTAAACTGTAAACGAATAAACCGAACATTGTCTTCTTGCGCGATACGGACAATATCTTCTTTGGAAAACTTAGCCATGCGTTTTTGTGCTCCTCTCAATGTTTCATTCTATGTAGAAAGGGGGTCACCCCCCTGTTCCCACGTCTCAATATTTTTTTCCTGCTTTGTAGTATCGTACTAAAGCAACTTTTTTTAGTCAAGCAAACATATAAACTTACTATACTCGTTCCCTCTTCATCTATTAGATAAACGTTTTTTCGACAGCTTTTGTCACAGCAAGCTTAACATGTTCATACGTCAGACCACCTTGCACATAAGCAGCATACGGAGGACGCAACGGACCATCAGCCGTTAATTCAATACTTGCTCCTTGTACAAAAGTACCGGCTGCATTATGACATCATCTGCATATCCAGGCATATAGCTCGGCGTAGGTGTTACGTGTGCATTAACAGGTGATGCGTGTTGAATCGCTTGGCAAAATGAGATCATCTGGTCAGCTGTCTTAAAATGAACAGCTTGAATCAAATCTGTTCGTATCTCATTTGAAGCTGGTTCAGTTTTCATTCCAACCTCTTCAAGCAGGGCTGCTGTATAAATTGCACCTTTTACACTTTGGGCCACTACATGTGGCGCTAAGAAGAAACCTTGATACATATCAAGAAGTGTATGCAAACTAGCGCCTCCTTCTGCTCCAATACCTGGTGCCGCTAATCGATAAGAGGCAAGCTCAACTAAATCAGCTTCCAACTAGATAGCCTCCCGTCTTTGCAATTCCTCCTCCGGGGTTTTTTATTAGTGAACCGGCAATCAAATCAGCGCCTATGTGACACGGCTCTCTTGTTTCAACAAATTCTCCATAACAATTGTCAACAAACACAACAACGTCTGGTTTAATGGATTTCACAAACGCAATCACATCAGCGATTTCTTCGATACACAATGAGGCCGATCACCATACCCTTTTGATCGCTGAATACCTATCATTTTCGTTTTACTTGAAATCGCTGCTTTAATTGCATCCTTGTCCATTGCATTATTTTTTAAATCCACTTTCTGATAATCAATATTAAAGTCTTTTAATGAACCACTAGAGTTCCCTCGGATCCCTACAATTTCTTCCAAAGTATCATATGGAGTTCCCGTTATGTATAACAATTCGTCTCCTGGGCGTAACACACCGAATAACGCAATTGCAATCGCATGCGTTCCAGAGACAATTTGACTCCGCACTAGACCAGCTTCTGCACCAAAAACATCTGCATAAATTTTTTCTAACGTATCTCTTCCTGCATCGTCATAGCCATAGCCTGTTGAAGGAGTAAAATGAAAATCAGCTACTTGATGAGCCGAAAAACTTTCCATTACACGATTTTGGTTAACCAAAGCGATTTCTTCGATTCTCTTATGCTGCAAAGAAGCTTTTCTTTCAGCAGCAGTTACATATGCTTGCGTTTCTTTCTTAAATAATGATTGTATCACTTAAGTTCTCCCCTACTCTGCAATTCTCCCTTTAGCTTACCATGGCAGCAAATAGAAAGGAAATAGGCAAGCTCTCCAGATTCGAGGCTTACCGATGCTGTTTAAATTGAAATCT
>BAXC01000177.1 GCA_001310375.1 Bacillus sp. JCM 19041
GAGCCAATAAGCTTTATGCTTATTGGTCTTAATTAGTAACAATCCTGAAAAATTTATACTGAATATCAGGCGTGTATGCTGGGGAGTTTTGATACGTCCAATAACGCAGACGGCTATTCACAGTTTGTGCATTTACTAAAGGCTCATTGCGCCTATCTTTTGCCACCACAATTGCATTATGATCCCATTTACCAGAACCGTTAAAATCATAACAGATGATATCACCAGGTAATAAATCGCTTGCACGATATTTCTCTTCTCCCTTAGTCCGGTTCTTGCTCCGCTTAAATACCACCTTAAAGAATGGGCAACTGACCAACTTAGGCTCATTGATTTATTGTTTTCATACCACCATCCTCTTTGTTTACTTGTCTTACTCGTCATTGGCGCTCCTCCAGCCAGTAAACATTGTGAAACAAAGTTGGTGCAATTGTCCTCAAACTGCTTAAAACTAGGATTGTAGTCATTCCACCACCTTTCTGCATAACGCACTGCACTTCTTCGATCGTATTCACCACGTGCGGACGGGATCATCATTGTGTTTTTTCTTATTTCCTCTTCCTTTTCTGGTACACAAGCCTCAATCAATCGAACATCTTTCTGCAACTTATTTTTAACAAAAACAGCTCTACGCCGAACAACTCGTTCTTCTACATAACTACTATCCTCTTGTACGATTAAACGTTCTAACAACATCACATAATCAATTTGTGTCATTTGCTCATGAGTGCGTATAGAAACAATATCACCTGAAACTTGGGAGCTAACAATGCTTGCATCTCGTTTGCTAACTCTTTTTTTTTCTAGCAAAACTGCCCCTGCTTCAACCTCTTCAAACATAGTTGGATCTCCATTTAGATAACTAATATTCATTAATCTGATGTTTTCATGAAGTGCATCAATCAATTTTCTTTTCATTCGTTTCTTCCTCCAATCAACAGATAAATTATTGAATAAAAATTTAATTAAATGTATAATTAAACAAAATGACTCAAGGAGGCTTCTTAACATGATACGCCCCGCAACTGCCGCTGATGCGCATGAGCTTTATATAATGCTCCAACATTCTTTTAAAAAATACGCGGAAGCTAGTGTCCCCGCTTCCGCACTCACTGAAACACCATCTTCACTAGAGCATAAACTTTCGACAACTTTTCAGGCATATCTTTATGTCGCTGATGGCCATGTTGTTGGGGTATGTATGTACCAATTCATAAATGGTGCTTGTCATTTTCATCGTTTATGTGTTCATTCTCACCATCAAGGCAAAGGAATTAGCAAGAAACTACTGCAACAACTCGAAACTCGTGCGATTGAACAAGGCTGTACAGAATTATATTGCGAATCCCGCTTTTCTAATTGCAGTTATTATTTGCAACAAAATTACTCGATTACTAATTACAATGAAACAACTTCCCTTTATTTATTAAAAAAGATTCTTACCAATACGAAAAAAGCCTGGCAGTGTGCGTAATAACCGCCAGGCTTTTTTATGATATCTTTACTGCTGATTCTAGATTTAGCAGAATCTCCTTATTTGTTAACCCGCCTCCATAGCCAACCATTGCACCGTTAGAACCGATAACGCGATGGCAAGGAATTAAAATAGGCAGTGGATTTTGATTGTTAGCTCCCCCGACTGCACGAACGGCTTTCGGCGCACCAATCGCCAAAGCAATATCTTTATAGGTTCTCGTTTCGCCATATCCAATCTTTCTAAGTTCATCCCAAACCTTTCGTTGGAAAGGCGTCCCAATTAAATCCATTTCAACATTGAATTTTACACGTTTTCCATTAAAATATTCTAATAGCTGCTCACATACGTCTAGATCCTCGCCGTC
This sequence comes from Bacillus sp. JCM 19041, assembly GCA_001310375.1. Lineage (GTDB taxonomy): Bacteria > Bacillota > Bacilli > Bacillales > Bacillaceae_D > Shouchella. The sequence continues at coordinate 1,842 of BAXC01000177.1, forward strand.
CTCTAAATGAATCCATTCCGGGCGGATACTTGATTTGGTAAGCTTTGCCGTTACATGTGCTTTTTTTAGTTTCCCAAAATGAATTTGGCAGACACCAACGTCCGTCGCGAGGATTGTCAACAACCCAATCGGGGTTTCCATTTCCTTTACATAAAATCGTGTTAACGAACTCATGCCTTCCCCTCTTCCTCTATTTATTAACGGCTGCTGTTTTTAAGCAGCATAAGACCCTTTTTAATTTCATCCAACACCAATTGATCCTCTTCTTTTTCTTTCGCTTTTAACAGTACTTTTTCCTCTTTTTCAGTCGTGCCTATCTTCCCGATAGCCCACGCCGCCGTTCCTCGAATGACAGGACGAGGATCCTCTTGCAACAGTTCAATAAGCTTCGGTAGCGCACTTTCTTCTTTAAAATGAGCTAATGCAATGATCGCATTACGCTGAATTGGTTTTTTCCCTCTCCATGAACCTGCCATGTGACCAAATTCCGCTTTAAATTCCTTATTGCTCATAGACAAGAGTGGTAAGAGTAGAGGTTTTGCTTTTTCATTATCTGGCTCCATATCTTCATGGTGATGAATATCTATTTTTTTATTATATGGGCAAACGAGCTGACAGGTGTCCCATCCATATAAATGATTTCCGATTTTTTCTCGATACTCGTCTGGCATAAAATCCTTTGTTTGTGTTTGGTAGGAGAGACATGCTTGTGCATTTAATACTCCTGGCTCAACAAGAGCGCCGGTTGGACAAGCATCGATGCACTTCGTGCATGTGCCGCATAAATCTTCAAGTGGCTCATCCGTCGGAAAAGGGATGGTTGTGAGTAAATTGCCTAAAAAGACGTAACTGCCTTGTTCAGGCGTAATAATAAACGTATTTTTGGCACTCCAACCGATTCCTGCCCGCTCCGCCACAGCTCGATCTGATAAAGCCCCAGTATCAACCATGCGAACCGTTGCTTGAGGTCCACACTTCTCTGTCAGGAACTCTTCAAGTTTGGATAATCGTTTATTTAATGCAGTGTGGTAATCTACTCCCCATGACGATCTTGAAAACATTCCTCTTCTTTTACCTGGTTCACTTTTAGGCGAATTAATCATACGCGACGGATAAGAAACCGCAATGGAAATAATTGTCCGGACTTCAGGGAGGCTTTTATTAGGATAAATACGTTCATCTATATTCGGGTGCTCAAAGCCAGAAGCATACCCTTTTTCTTGTTGGGCTACAAGCCTGTCCTTTAATGATAAAAACGGGTCCGCTGAAGCTATTCCTAATTTATCAATGCCAACTTCTTTGCTATATTCAAGCAGCTCTTTCTTTAATTCGGCATAATTCATGCCATTATCACCTTTTCTAAAACTACATTGTTGATTTCCAAAAGCCAATTAGCCCATAATAAGAATGCAAAATGATCCTTAAGGAGGCTACTATGCCACTTGGTTTACTTTATACTCATCATATCGAAATCAGCGAATCATCACAAATGTTAAAAGGCCGATTACAATTTTTTCAGGAGTTGCTCCATTTTGACTTAATGGATCAGCCTTTAGATAACTTCATCCAACAAAACAAATACAATTTCTCCGACTTTAAGCATGAGCTGCATCACAAACAGATCCTTGCCGCAATCCAAGAGGAGCGTTACTTCCAACCTGTTAACTCTGCTATAGATTTATGTCGTTTTTTTATGATGGAATACAAATTGCCTATTACATTCCACGATTTAAAACAATTAAATCTTCCTCTTATTTTTGAAAACGATCATGTTTACGATCAGACGGGAAAGGTCGCCTCTCCAAATGAATTTGCTACACGTACACAGACAAACATGTCCACATCAGAAGGGGTCCATATATTCTTTTTTCCAAAAGACTTCGACATGCAAAATGGTCTTGAATTACTTCAAGCTGCTGGGAAGATGTTCTGTCATATCCATGGCGGAGAATTCAAGATAAAGATACATTCATAAACTTGGTTTAAGATTAACACGAGGGGGAATAGTAACAGTAGTAATCAGTTAGGGAGGAATAACATCATGGCACAAGAAAAAATTCAAACCGTATTAAACAAACAAGTTGCAAATTGGAGTGTTCTTTATGTGAAACTCCATAATTATCATTGGTATGTAAAGGGACCTCATTTCTTTACTCTACATGAAAAATTTGAAGAACTCTATAACGAAGCCGGAGAAACAGTCGATGAGCTAGCAGAACGCCTATTATCTATTAAAGGATTCCCGGTTGCAACAATGGATGAATTCTTACAGCATTCCACTATAAAAGAAGGTGACAAAACATTGTCTCCTGATGAAATGGTTGGTGACCTCGTTCGCGATTACGAAACAATCGCTCGTGAACTTAAATCTGGCATTGATGTTTGCGGTTCACTTGAAGATGACGCAACAGAGGACATGCTAATTGGATTAAAAGAAACAATTGAAAAGCATACTTGGATGCTTCGTGCATACACAAAAGATACATCGGATGTACGTTCATAGTTGATAGGAAAAGCTGCCTCCTGGGGCAGCTTTTTTAATGCTTCATCTCTGATAATACATACGTTTCAAGTAATCGGTATGTTGCTTCAAGTGAAGACTCATGCGTACGTTCCATTGAATGCGAACCTTCGATACCCGGGCCAATGAGTCCGTGAACAATATCATGTCCTGCTTTAATGGCTGCAGAAGCATCCGAACCATAATACGGATAAATATCAACTTTATAAGGGATCTGATTTTGTTTACACAAATCAATTAGATGATTCCTCAATCCATAGTGGTACGGACCACTAGCGTCTTTCACACAAATCGAGACCGTATATTCATCAGACTGTTGACCATCACCTATTGCCCCCATATCGACTGCAATATATTCGACAACATCTGTCGGGATATTCGCATTGCCCCCATAACCAATTTCCTCGTTATTAGATATTAGAACATGTGTCGTATGTGCTGGAGTCATTCCATCTGCGGTGAGTTGTTCAAACAATCGGAGTACAAGCGCAACGCTCGCTTTATCATCAAGATGACGAGATTTGATAAACCCTCCTTCTGTGTGTTCAAACCGTGGTGCAAAACTGATAAAATCACCAACTTCGATTCCAAGATCACGTGTATCTTGTGCTGTTTTTACAGGGGCATCAATGCGTACTTCAATATTTTGTTGGTTTCTCTCCGCAGTTTTTGCGTCTTTGTACACATGAACCGAGGATTGGTGCATAACGATTGTTCCACTGATTGTCGTTCCATCCGCTTTATGAATTTCAACATACTCGCCTTCAATTGAGTTGTAAGCAAACCCACCTATCAAATCGATTTTAATTCGTCCATTTGCTTTTATTTCTTTTGTAATTGCGCCAAGTGTGTCAACATGAGCTGTTAACATTCTTTGCTTCACGTTATCCGTTCCTTCAATTGTCGCAATTAAAGCTCCTTTATTTGTTTTCATTGTTTGAATACCGGATTTATTTAAATAAGATTCTACAAAATCAATGACATCATTTGTAAAACCTGACGGACTTGGTATTTCAACTAATTGTTTCAATAAGGCTGCTGTTTCTTGAACATTTGTATTCCCCACCATAAACACATCACCTTCTTTATTATCATCCTCTATGATAGCGATATAAGAAAGAAAAGACAATAATTCAAAGTTCAAGTTTTTTTATCGAGAATACGTACATTAGTACATAAACGCTTAAGGCTAGGATTAAATCGAAACTAAATTGAAATTGATTTACATCCAACATCAGTCTTAATATCGGTTCTGATTCTACAGGTTCAGCAGAAGGATACAATTTAATATAGATATAAGGGTATAGAATAAAGACAATAATCGTGTAGATCGCGACATAAAAAAATCTTCGCCATGTTTTCAATCCAAAAAGAGCAAGCAACCAAAAAGGATTTGCACAATCGAAACAAACGGCACGATAATTAGGCCCCATAGATACTTCCCAACTAAACTCATTAAGCACACTAAACTCACCAATTAAAATCTCTTGGCGCAAATATTCAGTTCCAGTC
>BAXC01000178.1 GCA_001310375.1 Bacillus sp. JCM 19041
GGAGGGCAATGAAATGAGGAAATTTGGATTGATCGGGCATCCAGTCAGTCATAGTAAAAGTCCGCAAATGCATGTTGCTGCTTATCAGGATTTAGGAATGACAGCTGAATACGTAGCTTTCGATATCCCAGAGGACAATCTTGTCAAAGCAATCGAAAAAATGAAAGTAAAAGGCTTTGAAGGGTTAAACGTTACAATTCCCCATAAAGTAAAAATAATGGAGTATTTGGATTCAGTGGATGAGGATGCAAAGTTGATTGGTGCAGTTAATACGATCGTCAAAGAAGGCGATCGATTGATTGGACGAAATACGGATGCAGACGGCTATATGGAATCGTTACTTGAAGCTTTGGAACAGAACACGCTTGCAGGCTCCAACGTACTTGTTATAGGAGCTGGTGGAGCTGCAAGAGCTGTTGTGTATGGTTTAACTAAACGAGATGCCATAATTACAATTGCAAATCGCACGCTTCATAAAGCGGATCAACTTGCAATGCTATTTAGTACGGCAAATGTGGAAACAGTTACGATTGCGGAAGCAGAGAGACAACTCGCTAAGTTTAATATTGTCATTAATACATCTTCAGTGGGAATGTATCCAGAGGTTTTTAATCAGCCGATTGATTTGTCTTATTTAGCAACTGGCGCACTTGTTAGCGATCTAATTTATAACCCGCTTGAAACGCAATTGATAAAAGAAGCAAAACACCGTGGCAATCCCGTGTTAAATGGAGTAGGGATGTTTGTAAACCAAGCGGCTCTTTCCATTCTCCATTGGACGGGTTTAACAGCAAACCGTGATAAAATGAAAGCAGAAGTGCTTAAGCACTTATAATAATGGAGGCATTAGATTAGAATGTTATCAAATAAACAAAAAAGATTTTTGCGGGCAGAGTCACATAACATCCAACCTATCTTTCAGGTAGGCAAGGGTGGAGTGAACGAGAATATGATTGTACAACTTAATGAAGCATTAGAAGCGAGAGAACTTATAAAAAGTGAGCATTCTTCAGAACTGTATGGAGGACAAGCATGAAGTGGCAGAAGGAATCGTAAATGGTACAAAAGCGTATCTTGTCCAAGTAATTGGAAGCATGATTATTTTGTACAAACCTTCAAAAGAGAATGCACGCATTAATTTACCGAGGAATTAGTAAGGAGGGGACAGGCGTGAAGCGAGTTGGATTGTTTGGCGGCACCTTTGATCCTCCACATATTGGACATATGCTTATTGCTCAGGAAGCACTGTCTGTAGTTGAGTTGGATGAAATTTGGTTTATTCCTGTTTCTATCCCTCCTCATAAAAAAAGAGCAGGGATAACGAGTGCTAAAAACCGTTATCAAATGGTAGAGGCCGCTTTGACGGATGAACCTCAATTTAAAACAAGCGATATAGAGCTGAAACGTCAAGGGAAATCTTATACAATTGATACAGTCCGTCAATTAAAGAATGAGTATCCAACACATGACTTTTTCTTTCTATCGGTGGCGATATGGTAGAAATGCTCGAAAAATGGCATCAGATTGATGATTTGAAGAAATTAGTCACATTTGTAGCGTTTAATCGTCCAGGTGCAGAAACTGTAGGCGACGAAGATTTGCATTTTGTGCAATTCATAGAAGTGAATATATCATCTACATTAATCCGAGAACGTATCCATAGTGGCAAATCGATTCGGTACTTTGTGCCATCTAAAGTTGAAGAGATGATTAAGGAGAGGGGTCTTTATGGCGATGACTCCTGAAGAAGCTTTACAGATTGTCCGTACTCATCTAACAGAATCTCGTTATATGCACACGTTAGGAGTGAGAGAGACAGCAATCGCACTGGCAAAAAAATACCAGGCAAATGTACAGAAAGCGGAACTCGCAGCGATTTTCCATGATATTTGTAAGTATCATGATAATAAAGAGATGGAGAAAACCGTTACGACTATATTAAATGAATCTGATTGGGCACAATATGGGAAAGAGTTGCTTCATGCTCCATGTGGTGCGTTTTTCATACAGCAAAATTTAGGCATCGAGGATGAAGAGATTTTACAAGCAGTTAAATCGCATACAACAGGTCGCGCGAATATGTCATTACTTGAAAAAGTCATTTTTGTAGCCGATTATATTGAGCCTAATAGGAAATTTCCAGGAGTTGAGACTGCCAGGGATCTAGCCAGTAGAAATTTAGATGAAGCATGTCAATTTTCATTGAAGCAAACAATGCTTTATTTGCTCTCGAAAGAGTTGCCGATCCACCCGGAAACGATGTCGGCGTATAATTTTTATATATTGAAAGGGGAAAAAATAAGTGAATCAACATTTAGTAATGGCGGTTGAAGCCATTGATGATAAACGTGGGCAGCAAATTGCTGCTTTGAATATGGAGGGGATTTCACCGATCGCGGATTATTTTGTTATCTGTCACGGGAATTCTGAAAAACAAGTTCAGGCAATTGCCCACGAATTAAAAAAGAATGCACAAGAAATGGGCATTGAGATAAAGCGTTTAGAAGGATATGATCAAGGACGTTGGGTATTGCTCGATATTGGTGATGTTGTTGTGCATATATTCCATAAGGATGAACGGCTTTATTACAACCTTGAAAAGTTATGGGGCGATGCAAGCCGTGTCGACCTTGGAGAGGTCTTGACAGGATGATGAAACCAGGCACGACGGAAACTCTAACAGTTGTTCGTCAGGCTGAGTTCGGCTTTTTCTTAAGTGATGGGGAGGTTGATATACTCCTTCATGAAAGAGAAGTGACCGGAACAATTGCGGTTGACGAAACAGTAACTGTCTTTTTATATCATGATCATCAGAATAGACTTAGTGCAACAATGGCTCAACCGATAATAAAAATGACGAGATGGGTTGGCTTGAAGTTGTTGGTGTAAGACCAACACACGGAGTATTTGTCTATAATGGCATTTCTAGAGATCTATTTGTCTCAATGGACGAGTTGCCAACTGACCGAAACGAATGGCCCGCTGTAGGAGATAAGCTGTTTTGTTCTTTGACTTGGGATAAAAAAGGAAGGTTGATGGGGAAGCTCGTAAAAGGTAGTCCAATTACTTCGCAAGCTAGTCTCGCTGATGATTCCTGGTTGAATCAGAACGTAAAAGGAACGATCTATCATTTTCTCGACGAGGGAGCAGCATTATTTATTGAAAATGGACCAATAGCATTCCTCCATCAAGATGAAGCAAATGGGATTCCACGGTTAGGTCAACTTGTACATGGGCGTGTCCAATTCGTTCGGGACGATGGTCGGATTAATATTACACAGCGGCAGTTGCGAACGGATCAACAGAAAGACGATGCAGGTCTGATCCTTGCTTCTTAGAAGAGCGTAAAGCCGGAGGGATGCCTTATACGGATAAATCTTCTCCTGAAGATATTAATGCGCGCTTCGGAATGAGTAAGGCTGCATTTAAACGTGCTTTAGGTAAATTGTATAAGGAACGCAAGATCGAACAACGTGATGGATTTACCTATTTGGCGGAGAAAAAATGAGCTACGAGCATTTTTCCTCATACTATGATTTACTAATGGAGCATGTTGAGTATGAAGATTGGCTCCGATATATGGAACGAATTCTTTTGGAACATAACGTGAAGGTTACTAATGTGCTGGACCTTGGTTGTGGTACTGGAGAATTACTTTTGCTTATGAATCAAAATGGTTGGCAAACTACCGGTGTGGATTTGTCGGAAGAAATGCTTTCCGTTGCGCAAACGAAACTTAATGAGGCTGGTGTCTCTCCTCAATTATATCATGGTGATATGAGCGAACTCCCCCCATTAGGTTTATATGATGTCATTACAATCTTTTGTGATTCATTGAATTATTTAGATGACGAGGAAGCGGTAAAGCGTACGTTCTTCCATTGTTATAAACAATTGAAGCCAGGTGGTTTGCTCTTATTTGATGTCCACTCTCCTGCGAAAATAAAGGCATTTGATGGAGCCGTTTTTGCTGATGCTGCTAAAGAAGTATCGTATATTTGGACGAGTTTTGCTGGGGAAGAGCCGTTAAGTATTGAGCATGAACTGACTTTCTTTGGATTAACGAAAAACGGGTATTATGAACGAGTGGAAGAGTTGCATAAAGAACGTACATTCGAGCCGGAAATTTATAAATTATGGTTGAAAGACGCAGGGTTTTCAACAATACAGATAACTGCTGATTTTTAACTGAACAACCCACAGAAGAAAGCGAACGACTTTTTGCTTGTCAAAAAAGATGCAGGATAAAAAAACAAAAGAACGAAATGGGTAAAGGTAGGAAGTGAGATTCCTACCTTATTTGTATGAGAATTCAACAGTTAGCTTTTCTTTTTCATCCAAGTATTTTTTATGAGTCTGCTTAAATAATTCATCAAATCCACTACCAACCATCTGTTCGAGGACATCAATCCCTACTCCTGTTATCCCACCTGGAACACAAACCCGTTTTTGTAAAGTTGGCAATGTATAATGCTCTTGCTCTAAAAGCTTTCCAAGGCCAATGAGCATGGAAGTTGTTAATTCGGTCGCTTCTTCTTCCGTAATGTCTGTTTGATTTACTGCTCCTTCAATAAAACGTTGAGCCAAGTATGAAAAGAAGGCAGGTCCGCAACTGACGATATCTGATGATACACGTGTAATTTGTTCTTCGATGTGAAGGGGCTTAGAGATTGAAGAAATAAATTGTGTTATGTTGTCTTGGTCTTTAGGACCGCATTTTTCCCCGAAGCTTAGAAGCGTTGATCCTGAATGGGCCCGATTCAATATACTTGGAATAGCTCGACATGATTTGCATGGTAATGCTGCATCTAGGTCTGCGTTGGAAACGGGGCTCGTAATGGAGATGGCCAATTGGTTTGTATCAACGATTGGTGCTAGTTCCTTAAACAAGTTAGGCATATCTTTTGGTTTCACACAAATAAACAGCCAATTGCACCTTTTCACTAATTCTTTCAGTGTATAAGCAATTTTGATCTTTGGGAATGCGTCTTTTAATGCTGTCGATTTCGTTACGGTACGATTAATTACAACTATGTCATGTTGTTCTACTGCCTGTGCTTCAATTAAACTCTCAACTAGCATACTACCCATACTTCCGGTGCCAATAAAACCTACCGCCATAATCTCACCTTCCTTTTTCTCAGTCCTTAATAAGCTATGATGAACAGCTTGTTTTTCATTCCGATAATAAAATGAGAGGAGCGTAAAAAGTGAACCATCTAGTGAGAAAACCAATCTTTATTTATAGTGGCATTGCTGTTGTAGTTGTTATTTTGTTTGGCGCTTATCTGATAATAACTCAACCGGAAAAAGGCAATGAAACGCTTGAAAAACCACCTTGGATTGAACAAGATGAGGGAGAGGAGGGTGAAGAAAGTGAAATTGATATACACATCGTCGTTGATGTAAAGGGAGCGGTTTCGGTTCCAGGAGTGTATGAACTCAAAAACGGGAGCAGGATTCATGAAGTTATTCATCTTGCGGGAGGATTTTTGGATGAGGCAGATCGGGATAGCGTTAACTTAGCATTGAGGGTTAGTGATGAAATGGTTGTCTATGTCCCGTATGAAGGAGAGGAACAAGAGATTAATCTGTTTGTACAGAACGAAGATGCTTCTTCAGGAGTTGTTAACTTAAATACAGCCACCGAATCAGAGTTGCAAGCATTACAAGGTGTAGGCCCAGCAAAAGCAGCTGCGATTATTCAATACCGTGAAGAGAATGGACATTTTAATACGATAGAAGAGATTACAAATGTAAGTGGAATTGGAGATAAATCATTTGAGTCTTTAAAAGACATGATTTCAGTGCAATAACAGAC
>BAXC01000179.1 GCA_001310375.1 Bacillus sp. JCM 19041
ACAATATTAATGTTTAAATCTAATCCATTTTCTACGAAGTGAAAAAAGATAAAAATCAGCCTGCTCCACCAATAATCCAAGATAAGATTTGGCTGTTTTCTAAACGCTCAGCGGGTGTTAGGAGGTTATCAGAAGCAGCTGCATGCTCTATTTTTTTATCAGCTTCTAAGAAAGTTGGGTCAATTAATGTTTTGTCTTTAACTGATTTTAATGAGAAATAATTAATAACTGGTAATGTTGCAATTAACGTGATCACAATAAAAAGATTATAGGGGGTCAATAAAGTTTGTGTCACTGGAACTGAACCTAATGTATCAACTAAAAAATGGTCTTCTGTAGCAATTGTTAGGGGAATAGAAGCAGATAGCCCACCATGCCAAACAAGAAAACCACTGTAAGCAGCGGCGATTAGAAGACGATAATCAACCGTAGGAACTCTTATGACAACATGTTTGGCAAATAAAGCACCAATCACTAGACCGAATCCATAATTAATTAAACAAGCAATAGATGCGACAAGTGTGACGAGAACAACTGCTTGTCCTGGCGTGTTTGCAAGGATTGCTAGACGTTTAAGTAATTTAGTTATTACGCTAGAGCTTGCTAAAATATAACCAGTCACCACGATCAGAGCCATTTGCATCGTAAATGCTAACAAATCCCAAAAACCAGAGCCCAATAATGAATCATATCAACAGGGGAGCTACTTGTTGCAACAACTCCTAATACAAAGACAATGATTGTTAATAGAATCGCAAAAATAAAAGCGTCAGGTAAATAACGTTGAACAATGCGATCAAAAAAACGTGTCATAACTCCAAACATAACAATACCCACCTTTTCAAATCTTTGTTGTAGCTAACAATTGTAAGAAGGATGACTGTCGAAAACAATCAATGAATGCGCTTTCTTAAACTTGTATTCTAAGTTATATCAGAGTGAATAGAGAAGTCAATAATGGAGTTTCTTTTTTCAGAAAAGTAAAACAGAAACTTGTGTGGCTCCATGTTTAAATGCTCTTAGTCAAATAATGTTGAAAGTATAACGCGGTTAAGAACCACTTAAATGAAATAGACTTCTGTTTTTTTAAGAGCACTTTAGGCATCCTAAAAAAGTCTTTTCAAGAAATTATCCCAATTGAAACAATGGCCTTACATTGGTAGCGTAAAGTAGAGAGAAAAAAGGAGGCTCTAAAAGATGAAAAAGCAGGCAGTTTTGTTATTTGTGGCACTGGGAGTATTGGCAATTTATTCATCAGAAGCGAGCGCACAAGAGAAAACGATCCGAATTCTACATACAAATGATTCTCATGGAAGGGCATTTGAAGGTGAGTTCGACGGCATGGGCTTTGCCAAGTTAAAAACAATGATTGAAGAGAATCAGGGAGAACACTCCCTTTTACTTGATGCAGGTGATACATTCCACGGCACAACGTTTGCCACATTGGAGCAAGGTGAACCAATTCTGAAAGCATTTAATCAGATTGGCTACGATGCATTTGTTCCTGGAAATCATGACTTTAATTATGGACTTGATCGCTTGCAAGAACTTGCGGGGATCGCGGACTTTCCAGTTCTTGGAGCGAACTTGCTTGATGCATCTGGTGATCCTTTGTTTGAGCCTTACATTTTACGTGAAGTTGATGGTGTGACGATTGGCATTTTTGGTTTATCAACTCCAGAAACGGCTTATAAAACCCACCCAGACAATGTGAAAGATGTTGTATTTGATGACCCAACTGTTACAGCAGCGAGAATGGTAAAGCAGCTAGAGGAAGAAGGTGCTGATGTCATCATTGGTTTATCACATTTAGGAATTGATGAATCGAGTGTAGACACGAGTGAAAAAGTAGCTGCTGAAGTCCAAGGCATTGATGTAATAATTGATGGGCATAGTCATTCGGCATTGACACATGGAGTTGAGGCAGGCAACGAGACGTTAATTGCGAGTGCTGGAGAATACGTGCAAAACCTTGGCATTGTTGAATTAACGTTTAACGAGGACGAATTGGTAGAGAAAAAAGCATGGTTAATGAATCAAGAAGAGGCGGGAGAGCCTGATGTAGAAGTGGTATCACTCTTAACGGAAATTGAGGCAAGCCAACAAGAACTGTTGGAAGAAGTTGTTGGTCAGACCGCTATTGAATTAAACGGCGAGCGTGAGCATGTACGGATTGAAGAAACCAATCTTGGTAATTTGATCGCTGATGTACTGCGAGAAGCAACTGATGCTGATATTGCGTTAACAAATGGCGGCGGGATTCGTGCTTCCATTGCACCAGGGGAGATTACAAAAGGAGACCTTGTATCTGTTTCACCGTTCGGTAATTTCGGCGTTACGAAAGAGATAACTGGAGCTCAGTTAATTGAGTTACTAGAAAATGGAGTAAAGGCGTATCCAGAGCCAAGTGGCGGTTTTCCACAGATTAGTGGATTTACATTTGTCTTTAATCAAGATGCTCCATCTGGTAGTCGTGTGCATTCAGTTGAAATTGCCGGCGAGCCATTAAGGTAGATACAACTTATGTGCTTGCTACAAATGATTTTTTGGCAGCAGGTGGTGATGAATACGGTCAATTAGCAAAAGCGCCCTTAGTAAATGAGTATAGTGCGATTGATGAGTTGCTCATTCAGCATTTGCAAGGAGCAGGAGAGATCGCCCCCGAAGTGACTGGAAGAATTATTACGAATGAGGGAATAGAGGCAGATCTAAATAGTGAAGCTGTTGAGTATACAATTCAACCAGGAGATACATTGTTTGAAATCGGGCTAAAACACGATCTACTTTGGACAACATTGATGGAATTAAATCCTCATATTCGCAATAGCGATCTTGTCTACGCCGGTTCAACAATTAAAGTTCAATAAGGATAGAGGAGCTTCGCGATAATTGTCGAATAGGCTTAAAACGAAAGGAGTGAGGGGGGAGTGGGTCATTCACGAAAACTCATTGTGTTCGGTATAAGCTTTTTGATGATGGTTGGCTGTGGGACAGAAGATGGAACCGGCGGAAACAAAAGAATAAACCAAGCTGTAAGTCAAGAGGTGGAGCAAATTAGCACCGCTCAAAATACATTTGCTTCTACACTACTAAATGAGTTGTGGAAGGAGAACAACGAGCAGAACATGCTAGTGTCTCCTTACAGTGTTTATCAAGCACTTGCCATGCTCTATGCTGAAGCGGATGGGAAAACAAAAGAAGAACTAGCAGAATTGTTAGAGCTTCAACCAAATGATGAAATTGGTCCTGCGCTAAAACAGCAACTAGATTACCTCCATGAAACTGATATTGAACTTCAAGTTGCAAATTCAGTATGGTATGGGAATGGAGCAGTTTTAGTTGATGATTATATCGCAGAGATGGAGTCACTGTTTGATGCAGATGTAAGCGATGACTTTACGCCAGAAGCGATAAATTTCTGGGTGAATGAAAAAACCAAAGGGCGTATTCCTTCGATTGTTGAAGAGATGAACGGTGATACGATTGCATTTTTAATCAATACTGTTTTTTATGATGCCAAATGGCGTGAGCCGTTTACGGAAACGCCAAACCAGCCGTTTTATTTAACAGAGAACAAGTCAATTGAAGTTCCGTTTATGGAGTTAGAAACAACGATGCCTTATGTGAAAACAGCGGAAGTAGAGGCTGTGAAAATCGCTTACGAAGATCCCCGATTTTCGCTGCTTGTGGCTCTACCAAATGGGCCAGTTATTGATCTTGGCGAATCGTTTATGCATATAAGTGAACTGTCTTTTAATGAAAAAGCTGTTGACGTCAAGCTTCCATTGTTTACATTAGAACAAAAGCATAACTTAGGACAAGTACTATCAACGATGGGGATGGCTTCATTGTTTGAAAATGCGTCACTTAATCAAATGTTTGAAGTGATTCCAGGTGCTTATACGTATATTGATGAAGTCATTCAAAAGGCAATGATCGAAGTAGATGCGGAAGGGACAGTTGCAGCGGCGGCAACAGCGGTTGAAATCGTACTTGAAAGTTCAATTGAAATGGATAATCATACAAGGTTCGTAGCAGACCGGCCTTTTATATATGCCATTCTTGATGAAGAGACAAACACATTGTTATTTGCGGGTGTGATGATGGATCCATCTGAACAAGGCGATTTCGAGTAAGACAGCAAAAGCTGTCTTTTTTTACGTTTTTATGTATAGTATACTATACATAAAGTAAAGTTTAGTATACAATACAATTGGAAGAAGGTGGATTATGACAATTGAGAACCGAGTAAGAGAGCTAAGGGCTGTAAAAAGAATGACACAAGGAGACCTTGCGGAAAAGGTTGGGGTAACAAGGCAGACAATTGTCGCATTAGAAAAGGGAAGTTATTCACCTTCTTTGTTGCTCGCTTTGCAGATTGCAAAGGTTTTTGATACGACGGTTGAAGAGATTTTTTATTTAGAAGAGGAGTGATCACATGCGGTTTTGGGTGGGTATTTCAAGTTCATTTGTAGCGTTTGGTTTATTTACGTGGCAGTTAATTGAGTATTACCGAGCATCTTTAAAATTGTCAGGGTCAGAAGGGACATTCTTCTTTAGCCTTAATTTAACACCGGTGTTTCTTTTATTGATTTTGATGATTCCGTATGGTTTTTATCTTCGCTATATGACAAAAAAGAATAAAGTCCCACTTAAGGAATTGATGCTTATTCCACCTGAATTTAAAGAACGTGATGAGCGTGAAAAGGAAATCACGGCAAAAGCATGCCGTGCTTCTTATATTAGTATGTTCTACATCTATCCTGTTTTGGCAGCATTTCTGATTGTGTATCCCCTTATTCAAAATGTACTCCCATATTTGCCAATCGTTCTCGTAATGGTTGGTCCATTGTTGCAAATCGTTGTTTACTTGTTTACATGGCGAAAAGCTTATCTCACATAAAATGAATAAACATGTGGAATAACTTGTGATATCGTCTTATAGTAAGAAGCGTTTTCACAACGAAAGTTGATCATTAGTGATAAGGGAGTCTATATGGATAAACACACTGTTTTATTAATTATTGATATGATTAATCCATTTGATTATAAAGATGCAAGCAAGCTTTACCCTCCTGCCTATAAGTGTGCAAAAGAAATAGTGAAGTTAAGGATGATATGAAGAGTAAAGGCTACCCGGTTATTTACGTAAATGATAATTATGGAGATTGGAAATCAGAGTTTACACAAGTATATAACCATATTATTCATACTGATTTGCCAGGAGCGCCGATTGCTAAAATCCTAGCACCGAGTGAAGATGACTATTCCGTTTTAAAGCCACAATTCTCTGGTTTTTTTGCAACACCTCTTGATATGTTGCTGAAAGGAATGGAAGCAAAAACGTTAATTTTAACTGGAGTAGTCGGTAATATGTGTATTGAATTTACCGCCAATGATGCCTATATGCTAGGATATGATTTGCATATTCCAAAAGACGGATTTGCTTCAATTACAGATGAGGAATATGACCGCTCACTTGATCATTTCCAGACGATTTTAAAAGCCGATGTTACACCAATTTCTAGCATACTAAATCGATGAAAGCTATTGACGTCACAAACGAATACGGTAAAATAAGACATGTTAGCACTCTATATGGTTGAGTGCTAAAAGCAGTTGAAAAGAACGAGGGAGTGTTTGCAATGGAAAAGAAGCAATTTCAGGCAGAATCAAAGCGTTTGCTCGAAATGATGGTTAACTCAATCTATTCTCAAAAAGAAATATTCCTACGTGAATTGATTTCAAACTCAAGCGATGCGATTGATAAGATGTATTATCGTTCTCTGACCGACGAGTCACTTGATTTTGAG